>JAPLVQ010000046.1 GCA_026397035.1 Candidatus Iainarchaeum sp. | reverse complement strand
AGACAAAAAGATTTCTCGAGAGGACAGTCTGTTGAAGTAACTGATGCTTGGCGAAGAGGGAGGATGGATTCTCACTTTGAGAGACCATTTTTAGGGGTAGTTAGAGACATTGCGGTTTTGCATAAATCAGGAATAGGGCTTAGTGCAGGGGAAGAACTACTCGCGTCATGGATATTTTATAAAAAGCCTAATGGGAAAATCGATCGAGCAATTGTGGATTATGGGGCAATAGTCCTTAATTGTCCTGAAAGTTCCATAAAACACAATTTCAGCATACTTTTGCCTCTTCTAAAGGCTCAAAAGGAAGAAGTTGCAATAAAGGCTTTGAAGACTTACTTTTCAGTAAATCCAAACAAGGCTCTTGAAAGCATGGCAAATGGATTTTTTCCTGGAAAGTTCTAATTTGAGGTTCTGATTTTTATATTGGTGCGTAACCCAAACTAAAGCCTGGTTTCTTGCCCAAAATCCCCTTCTTTTTTGTCGTCCCAACAAGAAGCCTTTAAAAGCTTTCTTAAGAGGAATTTGAATAATAGCGTTGCCTAGTGAACGGCTCAAAATCGCTTTGGTACGCGAGACACGGTTAGCCGTGTGCGATAGCTTTGAAACAATTGTTTTAGGGCAAAGTTCATTGGAGGAATTAAAATGGCTGAAAAGGATTTAATCAACGTTGTGTTTATTGGACACGTTGATCATGGTAAATCAACTACTGTAGGAAGATTACTCTATGATGGAGGGGCTCTTTCGGAACAGGAATACAGAAAGCTTGAAGAAGAAGCTAAGTCTAGAGGAAAAGGAACCTTCGTATTCGCGTACGTAATGGATAACCTCAAGGAAGAAAGGGAAAGAGGGGTAACAATCGACGTATCTTACAAGAAATTCGAGGCGCAGAAACACATATTCACAATTATTGACGCACCAGGACACAGGGACTTTGTAAAAAACATGATTACAGGAACATCACAAGCTGATGTAGCGGTTCTAGTAGTAGCTGCGAAAGAAGGAATACAGCCGCAGACAAAAGAACACGCATTCTTGGCGCAAGTAATGGGAATAAAGCAGATCGTTGTAGCGATGAACAAAATGGATGAAGTAAACTATGATGAAGCAAAATTCAAGGAAATGAAAGACTCTGTAACCAAATTGCTCACAGGGGTAGGTTACAAGCCCGACAATATAAAAATGGTGCCGGTATCAGCATGGAGAGGAGACAACATAGTAAAAAAAACCGAGAACATGAAATGGTACACTGGAAAAACACTTTTAGACACTTTGGATGACTTGACAGCGCCGCCATCCCCTGTAGACAAACCGTTAAGAATACCCTTACAAGATGTGTACAACATTAAAGGTGTTGGAGCAATCCCTGTTGGAAGAATCGAAACAGGAACAATAAAACCAGGAGACAAAGTAATAGTAATGCCAAGCGGAAAACAAGGTGATGTAAAATCCATTGAAGAGCATCACACACAATTAACAGTGGGAAAACCTGGTAACAATATTGGGTTCTCAATCAGAGGACTAAGCGCTGACGATATGTCAAGAGGAGACGTTGTAGGACACGTAACAAACCCTCCAACAGTAGCAAAAGCATTCGTAGCACAAATCGTTGTGCTAAATCATCCGACAGCAATACCTGTAGGATACACACCGGTATTTCACATACACACAGCACAAATGTCCATGACTTTGACTGAATTAAGAAAAAGAATGGATCCAAAAACAGGTGCGACGGTAGAAGAAAACCCTAAGTTCCTCAAGACTGGAGACGCTGCAATTGTAAAGATTGTACCTGTAAAACCAGTATGCCTTGAGAAATTCTCTGAATTCCCGCAAATGGGAAGATTCGCAATCAGGGATATGGGACAAACAGTAGCCGCAGGAGTAGTGCTTGAAGTAGAAAAAGCATAACTCTAGCAAAAGCTAGAACAAAGTTATAAATTTGGAGTTGGCTAATTAAAAGCCAATTTTGGATTTTTGGGGACCAGAGTTTTTTCTGGTTTCCAATCTTTATATTTAAAAATGGAGAAGTGGGTGTTTATGCAGACAGCAAGAATAAAATTGAGTAGTACAAGTTACCAAACTCTGGAGGACATATGCAACAAAATAATTGACGTTGCTGAAAGAACAGGAGCAAAACACTCAGGAAAAATTCCATTACCAACAAAGAAACTCTGCATTCCAACAAGAAAAGGACCATGCGGGGGCGGAACAGAAACATACGAACAATGGCAAATGAGAATATATAAAAGACTAATAGACGTACAAGCAGACGAACGAACACTCAAAAGAGTAATGAGAGTAGAAATACCAGAAACCGTACATTTAGAAATTGATTTGAAAGGATGAATTTGTTCTCTGTAGTGTCGTGAGACACTACAAGTTCTTTCGCCAACCTTAGTTAAGGTTGGTACGGAATACCAGAAACCGTACATTTGGAAATTGATTTGAAAGGATGAAAATCCTTTTGAGTCTCTAATTTTTCACATAAAAACTACTTTTTAATAAACTGCTTTTTGAATATCTAATTTAACTGGTTAAGGGAATTTTGAAACTCATTCTGAATTAATAAAAAATCCAAAAATTGAATAATAACTTAAGAATGTTGAAGGATGACTAATTAATAATAATGAATAAAACAATAATTAAAGAATTGACAAAATTATAATAGTCTATATTTCAACGAAAAAAGAAGTAATTACTTAAAAAACATAAAGTTTATGGCACGGTAATGAACTTTTCTATCAAATAATTTAATAAACAAGAAAACCCTTTATTTTGAAGCTGATTTAAAATGGATTACATGAAAAGCGCAACAAAAGAAGCCTATAAAGGAATGAGAAAAGGACAAGGCGGACCATTTGGGGCAATAATTATAAGAAAAGGAAAAATAATCTCAAGCGCGCACAACATGGTAATAAAAACAAACGACCCTACAGCGCACGCTGAAATTGTAGCGATAAGAAAAGCCACAAAAAAACTAAAACGCTTTAATTTAAGTGATTGTGAAATTTACAGCACCTGCGAACCCTGCCTGATGTGCTTTGGTGCAATAGAATGGGCAAAAATAAAAAAACTTTACTACGGCTGCACACGAAAAGAAGCGAAAATGATAGGATTTGATGACGAAGAAATATATGCCGACCTGAAAAATGCTCCAAAAACTAAACGCCTAAAAGAAGTAAGAATCTCTAGTGAAGAAACACTCGGGCCGTTTTTAGAATGGGTAAAAAAAAGAAACAAAAAGAAATACTAAAAATTAGTTTTGGAATAAGTTACACGAGTTCTTTTAGTTATGCTTTTTTTAAATGAGACATTTGTTGTCTAAGAATTTTTCTGGGGTTATTAAGCTGTTGAAAAGAAGAGTTATTCACAAAAGGTTTTTATACTTTCAAGCAGTGCTTTTATAATGATGAAAAAAGTACTTGCATTACTACTATTATTTCCAGTATTATTGTTTTATTATTGTTTTTCAGTGGTTGTACTGGTAGCGGGGAAATAAAATTCTGTGGGGACGGAACATGCAGTGGAGACGAAACAGTAACAAGTTGCCCGAAGGACTGTGCAGTGATGACGGAAGAGGGGATACTGATTGTGACTGTGTTTGATCAATCAAATGGCGGACCAATTGAAGGAGCCACAGTAAATATATGGAACGATCCAAAAGGAGACGGTACAGTAGTTGTTGGAGAAGAAGCCAAATATATTGGAGTAGCAAATTCAGCAGGTGTAATAAGGTTTAATATTGAAGCCAATACGAATTATGCGGTTGGCGCAGAAGCAGAAGGTTATTCTTCTGATTCTTTGTATAAATCAGTAAATCTAAAAGCAGGTCAAATAAAAGCTGTTGAATTTAGTTTAATACCATAACCAAGACTTGCATGGCTTAAAACAGCAGGAACAAAAGAACTAGTAATTGGAGGCAATATTAATTTTAGAGGAGGAGCTTCTTATCAGGGCAAGAATCTCCTGATTGAATTAGCCGATTTTATTAAAATTGATGTTCATTTTGTTTCTAGTTTTTAATAGTAATCCATTAGTACCTGGTTGCTTTTTGTTACTACTGTT
>JAPLVQ010000082.1 GCA_026397035.1 Candidatus Iainarchaeum sp. | reverse complement strand
TCTGTCTTCTCGAAAATACTTATAGAAATAGTTACTTTAAGGGGAACATCTGGCTGCTCCCCTTAACAACCCCTTACCACTGCGCTGTGATTCATCTCCGTGCTAAAGCACGGTAAGGGTTCTCTCGCCCAAGACTCTAAACATTCAAAAATAACCGCAAAACAACTAATTTAGAAACTTATTCAAACAGATTTTGAAAATATGTTTAAGGATAGAAAGGATTTTAATCTAGTTAAGCCTTTCTTGTCTTATGCAACCTCCTTTACCAGCTTTCGCAAAAAAAAAGAGATTCCATACTCCAATTCTTTCTCCTGCTGATCTCGCTAAAAGGCGTGCTTCAAAAAGAATTGTTAGGCAGTTTCTTGATGGGAATGACACTACTTTTTCAAATCATTCTTTAAGGCTTTTGAGAAGATATATTCAAGCAAGGTATTCTCATGCTTTAAGAAAAGATCCTAAACATGCACAGTTTACTCCAAAAGAGAGTGCTGAAATCAAAAAAGCACATTTGTGGGTGGTTATGGGGCTTGAACCGAATTTAAAAAAAAACAACCCCAAATTGACGCGATTTTAAGAACAGAAGAATCAATTTGCAAAAGAGCTACTCCAAAGGATGTGAATGAAGAAATTGACTGGATTCTTAAGGGTAAAGAAAAAAATAAGGCTGATTTGTTTGGTAAGACAAGAATGGTTTTGGATGATTTGAATTTTGAGGATTTAAATCCTCCAAAAGGAACTCTGCTTAGGTACACTGGTCTTGCAGGCAGGGATAAAATACTTTTATCAAAACGGGCGGATATGCAGGAACTTGGTGCCGCTGCTGCTCATGAATTAGGGCATAAGCGTTACGGTCTTGAAGAACCGTTAGGTTATGCTTTGAGTTATGCTTACCAATATGCTAATGGAATACTTGAAAGAAAAGAGCTTATTGAACTTTTAGGAGAAGAACAAAGTATGCAAAATAAAGATCATAACAGTATTAAGGGTCTTGAAATAGTGATTGATGCTTCAAGGTATGGCAACCGCTGGAATGATTATTTTTGGAAAAGAGTTCGCTCGCTCGCAAGAAAACCTGTTTTTCAGTGGAAGAAACAACCTCTTAAAACTCGCTAAACTTAATCCAAAAGCATAAACCAAAATTTACTTCAAAAACATAAACTAAAACTTGCTTTTGCAACACCAAAAACAATATCAAGAAAAAGAAATATAAGGTCCGCCCAACCCCAATTTTGGTTCGTCTTGCCTTAGCGAACCCCCCAAGTCTCTTTGGACTTTATTAGGCGGGACCTTTCTAAAAAACGCTAAAGAACCCAAAAACTAACCCCTTAATTCTTGGTTCTCGCATTTCTTGTTTTTCTTTCATTTTTTAAGTAATTAATCTCACTTAGCGTGTTAGGGAGTCTTAATCACCGGACTTAATAATTTCTTATACTCAGCTTTTCGTTAGTTTCTCTTACCCAGTGGGCTAGAGTACTATTCTCAAGGATTTCAGCCATTACCAAATCAAGGTAATAGTTGTGACTTTTTGAGTGAAGTACTGTCTCTTCACTTTTAACGAATTTCATCCAGTTCATACCACCAATTACTACCAAACTATATTTAAATAAGTAGCTTTAAAAAAGTAACTAACTATACAATGTATAGTTGTGGACAATTTGGTTTTAAATAGGTTTTATGAACATATTTTTGAGTTCAATTGAGTTTTAGAAAAATTGTTCTTGAGTTTAGTTGAATTTTAGTACAATTTGAATGAATTTTTTGGGGTTTGAATAAAATTTAAGGATTTAAATAAATTTTTTAGATTTGAATAAGTTTTTAAGATTTTGAACAAAATTTTAAGAATAAAGTGATTTTTATGGGAAAAAATATAGAGAAAACAAATTCTTTAGAGAAAGCGCTTGAACTTGTCGGCAAGAAACATGATCTTTTGATTCTTGACGCTTTATTGAAAACTAACCGCCGAGCGGGTTTTAACCAAATCCTTAAAGCTGTTCCTACGCTTAACCCAAGAATGCTTTCTTTGCGCTTAAAAAAGATGGAATCAGATAAGCTCCTAACTAAAGCGTTAATCTTAGGAACCCCTGTAAAGACCGAATACGCTTTGACACCAAAGTCAGAAGAACTAATTGAAATAATTGAGAAACTAAAGGCTTGGGCGGAAAAGCACTAACAAAACAATACTTCTTTAGGAAAAAGAGTTTTCTTGAGAAATCTTTCAGCTGGCTTACGACTAGTCCAATCCAAAACTAGCCAACTACTCTAAACAATTCCAATTTCGACTTGCAAAAGTATTTATATCCCAAAAATATAAATTGGTTATGGACTTACTTTCTGAAGAAAAACGAAAACAACTTGAGAAAATGGTGAAAACATCCAAAGGGAAAGCAATTGTGCTTGTTCATCCTTATTACAATGAAAACAGCTTGAATAAAATTCTTGCCACCACAAAAGTACCTGTTATAATACTTGAAGTGACATGGAGAGTTCACGAACTAAGAGGCCTGCTTATGGCAAAACGCGCAAAGTGTTTTATACTAAAAACCAGACCTGATTCACCCGTATTAGAGAATAAAGAGAAGTTGGATGATTCTCAAAAGGATTTATCAGATTTGTTAAAAAGTGTAGGGATAAAAAAAATTTTTTTAGGCGGACAGCATACAGGTACTATTTACAAAAACAAAAATGACGCTACGTTTAATCAAAAAAACCATATTTTGGAACACGAAATGAGTTTGCGAGCCCGCAATCCAACATCAGACAAATCAATACATATCATTCAAGATGCCTGCGTTGGTATGACTTACTCAAATTTAATTAAAAACGGTGGTCTTAATCCAAGGCTATTATCAAGGACCCTTCATCCTGCCCGGCCTCAGTACTGGGCGGGAATAAAAAAATCAATTCCAATCCCAAAGAAATAGTTATATATAAGCCCATTGTTATTTAATAATGCCAAAAAGAATTTCTCTAAATCAAAATGTTTCTATGGCTCAAAGAATCTCCCAAAAAAGAAAGCAAAAAAAATTCCCCCTAAGAAGGAGAGAAAACCCTTTGTTTAAAACCCGAAGCCTTAAACTTTCAAAACCCCTGCTTATTCGAAAAGAAAGTCCGATTGTCGAAAGTTCTTCACAACATTATGAGGATTTTCTTCATGCGCTTAGACGCGAACCAACCCCGGCGCTTGATGAATTAACCCGCTCGGCTTTCGGAAAAGAAGTGATAAGAGAAGCAAAAAGACAGGCAAGGAGTCATTTCAAAATAAAAAGAATCAAACCCGACAAGTTCGAATTCAAAACAACAGTGCTAAGGATTTTGCGGGGAGAATCAAAAAACCAACAAAATCAATCAAAAGACTCAAAACAGAGTAATTTATAATTAAGAAGTGAATATTCTATATAAACCAAAGGAGTGTTTAGAGCGTGAGTTTTTATGTCCGGTTCAAGAGTAAATGTTAGGGGCTTTAGAATTACCGCCCCAAAAAAGAACGGAGGGCTTCATTTTGATTGCACAATAAATGTACCTGAAAGGAAGTTAGACACAAAACAGCTTTTGGCTTATTTGCGGCATAAATTCGGTAAAAGACGGGTCGCAATGTTTATGGAACTTGCTTCAAGAAATACCATGGCAACTGATGAACGGATTTTAATAGCAAAAGAATTATTGATGACATCAAGCATATTGAAAAAGAAAAAATCGCAAACCAAGTGATTTACAAAAGGATTAATTTAGTCAGAAAAGCCTCCTAAACCTAAAAATTGATTTGGCATAAATCCCGAAAATTAGTTTATCGCTAACCCTCAAAAATCCTTCTTCTACAAAATCCCTCTAAAAACTAAGAAACTTTCTTCTTCCCTCACCAAACTCTTTTATACACCCAAGTAGTTAAATTTATAGTGAATTTATTTGAGCATAGTAAGTTTTTTTCGAAGGTGGAATATTAGCGGCCAGGTTAAGAGGGAACTCGCGGACCAAAAAATGAATAATGCGCTAAGAAGAACATTGCATGAAAAGTTAGTCAGAGAGCGTCTTGCCGCTTTTTATGAACGGACTAAACAAGCAAAACAAATTAAACAGGACCATCCCCCAAATGCACTGGTTAAGCACAATATTATTGCAAGCATTGATCAGAGTGCGATTGTAAAAAGATTTCCAACTGCAAAAGAATCAATCAGAGAAAAAGAACGCGCACTAGCCAAAGACCCAAAGCCGCCAAGATGAAAATAAACCCTTTAAAAATAGAATATAATAATCTTTCAAAATGATTTCTTAAAACTATTTCATATACTAGCAAGTCAAATTCAAGTCAACAACCGCCGAAACAACACTAATACCCTCAACACCAATATTATTAGCAACTTTACCCGAAGTAGAACTAACATTAGTAACATTACTAAAAGGCGAAAAATTAGAATAAACACTAACCAAACCCAAAACAACAACAACCGCAACAATAACCAAATACTCAACCGTACCCTGCGCGACTAATCCTTTTCGCGAACCCCAACTCCCAGAAAACATAACAAAACAACCACTTAAGAATATATAATAATTGACTTGACTGCCTTAATTTGCCTTACCAGAATATTTGCCTCAACTAAAACATTTGCCTCAACAGAATATTTACCCTACCAAAATATTTTCCACAGCAGGACATACGCCGTCATTCTTCAATTTTGTTTTAGTATAACCGATTTTCGTTTCACCCCCTTTCTGCCACCAATACCTTTATTTAGTACTTTGGAGTATTAGTTTCATGCGTTATTCAAAGTCTTGTTCGGGTTTAAAAAGCTTTTTTGAATTGCGTAATATTTTGTCCGAAAGAATGGCTATTGCTTATATAATTGAAGAAACTATTTTGTTGTTCCTTAGTGTATTTCAAATAAATTATTTCTTAGGAATTGGAATTATTAATAAACAAATAGCTTTTTTTCAGAATCCTGTTTTTGTAAGTAATGTCATTTGTTTTTTTATTACTTTGTCTACTCTGATAATTATTTACCTCGGGATTGCCTTGAGAGATAAAACTGTGTGGTTTATTCATCATAATTTTTCAAGGTTGCTTCTTGGAACCCCAAAATTAAAGTTGAGGTTTACTACTAGAAGGAGAGCGGCTTTTTTCATCGTGGAAATTCTTTACACAGTGGTTTTGGCACTTGCGATTTTCTTTTACCTTGATCCTGATATTAACCTTCTTCCATTAAGCACTCCAAAATATTTCAATTATATTGGTTTTGCAATTCTCGCTATAATAGGTTATGCAATTTTTTCTCAAACAAAAGAATTCAGAGAGGGGGTTTATGGTCCGACTCCTCTTCAAAAAAGGGTTCGTTTGGGAAAATACCCCCTTAAAAGAATTACTACTCCAAGAAGTGGTTATGTACGAATCGCGCCTAAGGAATCAAAAAAAAGGCACAATTAGAGGAACATAGTCAAAATTGGTTTAGATTAATTTTTGTCTTTGGTTTTTGTTATGCGTCTTGATAAGAGTGTTTCTTTAAGCCAGGCGACTATTTATGCTGTTGGCGCAATTGTTGGGGCAGGAATTTATACCTTAATTGGTTTTGCGGCCGGAATTACTGGAAATCTTTTGTGGGCTTCATTTATCATTGCTGCGGCGATTGCAGGACTTACTGCTTATTCTTATTCAAAGCTTACTCACTTGTTCGCAAGAGAAGCTGCTGAATCCGTTTTTGCTATTAATGCTTTCGGAAACAAAAAAATTGGCTTTTTTGCGGGTTTTTTAACTTTTCTTACTGCAGTTTTCTCGGCAGCTACTGTCGCTTGGGGTTTTGCTGCATATTTTAAGTTTTTCTTTGGATTTGAAGCAGTTATTGTCGCAGTTAGTGTAGTTATCCTGCTTTCTCTTGTAAATCTTTTTGGTATTAAAAAGAGTGTTTCTCTTAACGCGATTTTTACGTTCTTAACAATTATCGGTTTAGTAGCAATTATTGTTTTTGGTTTGCGATTTATTGGGTCAGTGGACTTGCTTCAAGGTTTGGGCGGACAAACATTAATAGAAAACTCTTTTTCTCTAATCCCAAGTTTATTCTCCGCGGCTGCTTTGATTTTTTTCGCATATTTGGGTTTCGAGCAAGTAGCAAACATTTCTGAAGAAATAAAGGACGCAAAAAATAACGCGCCTAAAGCTATTATTTACTCACTCTTATTTACTACAATTATTTATGTTTTGATTTCAATCGTCGCAGTAAGCGCGATTCCCCCAGCTGAACTTGCCCAGGCTTCCAACCCTTCTCTTCCCCTTACAGAAGGTCCGCTTGCGCTTGTAGCAGAGAAAGTTATTGCTCCAAGCGCAGGTTTTTGGATTAGCATTGTTGCTCTCTTTGCAATTGCTGACACTGTTCTTATTTNNNCCCGTAATGGTTTGGTTCCAAAAAAGTTTGGAATTATTAACCCTAAAACAAGGGTTCCAAGCCTTGCAATTTGGATTGTTTTAATAGCTGCGGTAATTTTGACGCTTATTGGAAATATTAAGCTTTTAGGTAATTTAACTACCGCGGGAACTTTTTTCCTTTTCTTTATAGTAAATATTTCTTTTGTCATAATCAAGTACAAAAATGATTCGCTTAATTGGTTTCACAAAAAGTCTTTCTTAGCTTCAGTCCCAATCCCTTCCTTTTTGGGCGCTCTTTTTTGCCTTGGAATGTTTCTAACCCAGTTCTGGGAAACTGTTCCAATCTTTGGGATGGGCGTACCAATAATTGTTATAATGTTAATCCTCTTCCTTGCGGCTTATCCATTATACAAAATACTTAATTCCACAAAAATGCTTAACTTTGAGAATTAGGAAAAAATTAGCTAGCTAAAAAAATCAAAAGAGCTCCAGGCGGGAATTGCACCCGCAACCTCGGCATCACTGAAAGAAATTGTCATAAATTAATACAACTCTTATACCAATGCCGCGCAATATCTGAATATGCTACTGGAGCACAACAAAAAGTGGCAAGGCAAGTATTTTATTAGTATTTATAGCAAAGCAAGAAATCGGCTAAGCCCTACTTCTTCAGCTGAATTCCAGTTCATCCCCATTTCGCACCATTAGTGCACTTCCTCTTGTAAATATTGTTCCAATTTCCCCTGTATAAAGTTCACTAACTGTTTCCATTCCGCGTTTTAATTCACTCACTCTAATAATTGCATTTCCATTCTGGGCGGTGAGTCTTTGAGTAATTTTCCCAAAAACTACTTCTCCGGAGATTACTGTAGTGTCTCCACCAGGATATACTCCACTTACTCTAAAAGTTCCATAAACACTTGGCGCTGCTTTTTCTTCTTTAGCGATTCCTAGTTTTGCTCTTGCTGTGGAAGAAAACTTTGGCACGTATCCTTCAATTTTGTCAATTGATTCGTCAATTTCATCCATTTCCCTTTCTTTAAATCCAGTTTTTCTTTCTTTATTTTTTGCTCCAATCTCCCAAAAACCATTCTCGCTTTTTTTAGTTTCTTCTTTTTCTTCTTCTAATGGAACATCAAAAGCCATTTTGAATTCTTTCCTATTAATAGGTTTCTGTTTTGGTTTTTCGCTGGGAGGAGTTCCTCCCCTGTACATTACTTTTCTCACTTCTTCAAACATTCTTGCTTTTCTTTCAGCAAGTACCGGATCAATAGAAGACGTTTTTAAAACCGGTTTTTTTTCAGTATGCTCTTCACTTAATGTCTCTACCCCTAAAGAAGGATCATAATCATACGGTTCTTCGGGGGTTTGGGAAGTTATTTCTTCAAATTCTTGGTCAAATTCTTTCTCGCTTTTTTCATAATTTTCCCTGATTTTTTCAAACGGACTCAAATCCTCTTTTTTTAGTTTTCTTCTTTCTTCAGCGCTTTTTGCATGAATTGGAATACAAACATTATTGCCTGCTCCTGCATTAACTCCTCTTAATAGAGGCAAATCATCTGTCCTACTTTTAGCGTGTTCAGGTATGCATATTCCAAGATTATTTTTTATAGATCTTTGTACTTGCACTTGCTTTTTTGCTTCATTATTATATTTATGCATATCAATTTTTTCTCTGTGTGCTGTTAAATGCTTGTGCTTTATCTGCGCCTCTTTTTCTTCCAGAGAAACGTTTTTTTTCAGCAAACTTTCTTTCACCGCGAACTTCAGCTCTTTTTCAGCGTGTTTTGAATCATTTTTGCCTTTTAGAAAGTCAAACATCCCCATAATCGTCAAAATATAAGGGAAAGAAAAGAATAAAAACAAGTATTGAGTTAATATCAAGACAAACAAGTGGAGCTAAAAAGCTCTTTGAAACAAGGTGTTTTTTATGAGACCAGCTATACCAAGAAAAAGTTCGCTAAAAAGTGTTTTTCCTGCAAAAACAAATGCTAACCCGGTGAGAAAACCTTTTAAAATAACAAAAAAACCACGCATTGTTTATAGTTTAGTTACTATTACTGACAATAAAACAGGAAGAAAAAGAATTGTTTCAGTAAAACAAAGACCTGTCACAACAAAAGCTTTTAGAGGGATTTAGTTTTTCCCTCTGTCAGGCTTTTTAGCACTTTGAAATTTAAGATATTTTTAATGCTGCTTTGCATGGGTACCAAGTCCTTCTACTTTTGTCCTTAGTGAATCACTTTAGATAATTGAAACTCTATTATTTCTGTCGCACCGGCCATTTTGAGCAGCGGTAGTAAGTCTCTGACAATCTTTTCTTGAACAATTGTGAACAAATCAAATCCACCCTCTTCAGTACTTGATATTGTCGGATTTGACCCTTTTGGAAGAACTGCCTTAACTTTATCAAAATTTCCCTTAGTTACATTCATCATTAAACCCACTACATCTTCAGCATCTAATGCACTTTTCAATAACATTGCAATTCTTTCCATTTTGTCCTTTTTCCACTTGTTTTCGTAACTTTTTTTATTTGCAATTAACCTTGTGGTGGATTCCAAAATAGTGTCGAGCACTCTTAAATTATTTGCACGAAGAGAACTCCCTGTTTCTGTGAGCTCTGCTATTGCATCAACTAGTTTTGGCGGCTTTACTTCCGTTGCACCCCAAGAGAACTCCACTTCGGCTTTGATATTATTTTTTTTCAAATAGTTTTTTGTAACATTAACTAATTCAGTGGCAATTCTTTTTCCTTCAAGATCTTTTATTGTTTTTATTGGAGAATCATTTGGAACAGCCAGTACCAATTTCATCGGATTTTTACTTGCACGAGAATACTTCAATTCAGCTACTTCAACTACATCAACACCATTTTCAGTAATCCAGTCTTTTCCGCTTATCCCAAAATCAAGTACTCCTTGAGCAACATAACGCGGTATTTCCTGTGCCCTTATGAGCATGCATTCAATTTCAGGATCGTCAATTAAAGGGAAATAATTTCTTTCTTTAATTAAAATGTTGTAACCTGCTTTTTTGAATAATTGCACCGTTGCTTCCCTCAAGCTGCCTTCAGGAACCCCAAATTTTATTTTATTCATTTTTTCACTCCCTTATTTTTCTCATATACTTTCGCTTCCAAAGTTGCAATGTTTTTGCCCACTTGGTTTAAATTATTGTACACTTGCTTTGGATTAAAAACTCTTTTTGAAATTATTGTTAGTTCCCCGTTACTAAGTCTCCTGAAAAAACAGCTTTTATATCCTTCGTGGCAAGCCGCATTCCCAACCTGTTCTACCTTGAGCAGAACTGAATCAAGCTCGCACCCAACAAATATTTCTTTTACAATCTGCACATTTCCGCTTGTTTCTCCCTTTAGCCAGAGTTTATTTCTTGACCGGCTATAAAAACAGGATTTCTTTAATTCAAGCGTTTCCTCAAAAGATTCTTTATTCATGAAAGCGACCATCAAAACTTCGTTTGTTTTGTAATCCTGAACAACCGCCGGTATTAGTCCGCCAAATTTGTTAAAATCCAATTCTACCATAATTTTTCACCATATTACTTCGTCAACATTACTTCTTTATTTATCAGGCAACTTTACTTTCATGCCCCTCCTGCTAAACCCTTCACCCCATCACTTCTTTTTTTATTTTTTCAATTTCCAAAAGTCCAATCATTTCTTGTTTTCCACTTTCAAGATTCTTTAAAGTAATTTTATTAGCTTTTAACTCGTTTTCCCCGATTATTCCCACAAATTTGTACCCTTTCTTTTGAGCATATTCAATATTTTTCCCTGCATTTCTAGAATTTAAATCTATTTCAACAAAAACTTTTTTTTCGCGTAAGTCCTGCGCAACTCTAGTCAATTCTTTTCCCTCAACATTTATTCCAAACAAATAAATCCCTTTCATTCCCACGTTAAAGCCTTTTTCTTTCAAATAATCAAATAGTCTGCTTACTCCTATTGCGTATCCTGTGACAAAAGTTTCCTGCCCGCCATAAAGCCCGACGAGTTTGTCATATCTTCCTCCACCCATTACGCTTGGCCCATTCTCTATTTTCGCCTCAAATACAATCCCAGTATAATATTCAAGCCCGCGTGCTAAGCGCGAATCAAATTCAATGAAATCAATTCCAGCGTCTTTAGTCCTTTTCAAAAAGTTCTTTACTTCAATAACCCCTTCGTTTTCCGCTCCAACAATACTTTCTATTTCTTCAAAAGAATTTCTCACAATAACCCCAAGTACTTTTGAATTAATTTCTTTTTCTTCAAGCATATTCCTTATTTCGGCTTCAGGGAATTTGTCCAATTTGTCAAGCACTCGCATAGCTTCAATTTCTTTCCCTCCTGCATATTTTTCAAGCAAACTTTGAAGCAGTTTTCTTGAATTCATAATAACTCTTGGTTTCAAATTCAGCGCGAGAAAACAATCCTTTAACACAAGCATTATTTCTAATTCCGCTTCGAGTCCTTTAACCCCAAAAATATCAATATCTGCCTGGATAAACGCTCTGTACCTTTTCGCCTGCGGTCTGTCGTACCTGTAAACTTCCCCTATTTGGTAGCGCTTATAAGGCATCTTTATTTGGTTAGTCGCTACTACTCTTGCGGTTGATGCAGTGAATTCAAACCTTAATCCGAGTTCTCTTTCTGACTTGTCCTTGAAATAATAAATCTCGTCTTTAATCGCTTCTCCTGCTCCGCCTTTTATTTTAAACAAATCAAAGTTTTCCACCGCAGGAGTATAAAGCGGTTCGTACCCGTAAGAAACAAAAACTTTTCTTAAAGTACTCTCAATGAATTCTTCAAGCACCGCGTCTTTTCCCACTAAATCGCGCATTCCCCTTACTGTTTGAATTTCTTTTCCGTCAGCCATAAAATCACACATAAATATATAAAGGCCGGCACCGAGAGTCGAACTCGGGTCCCCCGGACCACAACCGGGGATTCTAAACCACTAAACTATGCCAGCCATTCAGCAAAAATTTGGAAAATTCTTTTCCCACCTCTCTATTTTATTTATATTTTTAGGTTGCTTTGTCCCAATAAATTTTTTATATAACTCAAAGTTTTTATACCCATTTAGCCTCACTGAAAAATTTTTATTTGGAACCTTTTTAGTCAACTTTTTAGACTCATAAAACCTTGGTTTAAACCCAAGCATTTGCATTATTTCATAAACATCCTTGGCAAGCCTTCTACAACTTGTTGTAACCGTCACCACAGGATAATAATTCTTATTTTCTCCCTTTGCCCTAAAATATATATTTCCATCAGTATCAAATAATCCCCTAAGCAAAGCACAAAGAATTTCAAGGTCATTTACTTTAAAGACTTCAGGGACACAAATATCCCTTTTTGGACCTCTTTGAATGCCAAGCACTTTATTTTTAAATTCACAAATGGCTTTTGAGTATAGTTCAAAACCAATTGTTGTTTCATACATTTTGATATTTAAATTAAGGTTATAAAGTTCTTTGAACATGGGTCTTACTGTTTTTTCATAATATTCTTTTTCATTATTTTTATTTCCTTTTAACCTATATTCATACTTTCTTGACGAAAGAAATCCATCACCTAAATTGCACCCCGTTTCCTCAGCCAACAAAGGAGTAACTTTTTCTGGTAAAAAAATATCTTTTTTTAAATCAATTCTTGAAAACTCTGTTTTTTTGCAATCTAGCAACAAAGATTTATTTGGATATGATATATTTGGAGCCAAAAGAACTATCTTTGATGAGAATAATTTTATCCCCGCTTCAGCACCGTTTTTTCTAACTGAAAAATTAGGCACATAATTTATATTTCGCCCACCAAATTCAGCAAGAATTGTATCACAATCCAAATTTAATATTGCACACACTTTCTCAAAATCTTTCTTTGATAGTCTTGTATTTTCTTTCCAATAGTTCTGGAAAGTATTATAATTAATTTCAGATAATTCTGCCGCCTTCCGCCAGCTTTTCCCAGAAAGCTTTTTTGCATAAGCAATAAACTCTTTTTGTTTTCCTTTTGGAAACTCTATTCTTTCTTTTTCCATGAAAGAAAAGGTTATTTCATCATTTAAATTGCTTTTGATAGTGTTTTGCCGTAAGTCACAAGAGGAATAATAATTGTTATAAAACTGACTATTATTTTCGTTAAAGATTTGATCCTGCTTTTCATTAAATATTCGGCCTTGACTTTCGTCAAAAACTTGACTCTGGCTCACGCTAAAAACATTATCAGAAACAGACGTGAATACACTCACTTTTAGCGTTCATAAAACAATTACCCACTCTATTGTTTATAAAGGTTTTGCATGTCCAACAAAATGAGACTTTGTTACCTGAAAATGTGGTTTGATTACCCAAAAATTAGGAACCAGCAAACTTTTGCCACGCCAGTATTTATTAATAATTACGCTAAAACTAATTTAATAAAAACTAATCCCAACTTAATTATCTTCTTCCAAAGACAAAGTATTGTCCTGTGAAGCCCATTACGAGGTATTTCTTAGTGTCGGATACGAGTCCAGATTTTCCTGCCAAGTGTTAACAAAATCCCATGAACTTAAAGGTCCTTTTGAAGAATCATACCACCAAGTTGCGTACCCTGAATTTGAATCGTTTATTCCTTGGCATTGGATTGGCTCTACCGGGTCAACTCCCGAACCAACGCAGGTACTCATACTTGTTTTAGTTATATCCCAATAACTCCCTGTAATTGTTGAATGATATGACAACCTGCCTGCCAGTCCGCCCATAGTGGTGCTTCCAATGATTCTGCCGGTTGAAAATGAATTTGTTATAGAACTGTAATTATCAAATATTCCCACTAATCCGCCGGCATTAGTTCCATTCACTTCGCCAATAGAATAAGAGTTTGATATGCCTTGGGAAGCAAACAATCTTCCGACTAATCCTCCAGCATACCATCCGCAGGCAGCAATATTAACCATTGAATATGAATTGGAAATAAGTGTTGACTCTCCTCCTGCCCCAATCAGTCCCCCGCAGTAATTAGTATTCCCTAATATAACTCCTGTTGAAGATGATTTCTGAATAGCTACTGCAAAAGAGCTGCCGGCGAGTGCTCCAATACCATAATTTCCGTTTCCCCCAATAATATTTACATCAATCAAAGACAAAGAAGTTATTACTCCATTTCCAGGATATAATCCAGCCCCCAAACTTGAAAATAAACCAATACCATACTCTTGTCCGGGGCGATTTATATAAAGCCCGGAAATTGATTTATTGTTCCCGTCAAAATGACCATAATATCCATTTGAAGCTCCCGCGCCGATTGGCTCAAACCCGCTGCCATTATTCCATTGTCTTGTTTCGTAGCAGTTAACATCATTTAAAATCGTATAATCCCAGTCAATATGTTCTCTTACTTTGTTAAGGTCAGAGCATGTACAAATTGGGTGAGGATTAGTTGTATCACTCCAACAGGATTCAAAACTTAGCACTCCTTCAAGAACAGTTATTGTCGTAATAAAATCACTCAAGTTTGCATTGCTTGAAACATCAGAACATTTAGTATAAATATAATTAATTCCTGTTGCAAGTCCGCTTATTGTTGCTGAATGCGAAAGAAGAGTTCCGGTGTAAGTATTTGTCATGCTCGCATAAGCTATTCCTGCGCTTGTACTATATTTGCATGTCGCATTCTCATCAGTAGTTATTGTTAAGTCATAACTTGTAGTGCCAAATGCTAACAAGGATGGATCTGTTCCAGAAATCACAGGAGAATTAGTATCACTTACAGGAGCACCAATTGGTTGTTGTAAT
This sequence comes from Candidatus Iainarchaeum sp., assembly GCA_026397035.1. GTDB lineage: Archaea > Iainarchaeota > Iainarchaeia > Iainarchaeales > JAAZKV01 > JAAZKV01. Next base: position 5,189 of record JAPLVQ010000082.1, on the reverse strand, counting down.
TTTTCAGGATTTACTGCAACTGCGTCAGCCACGCAATTCACCACTGTATTAATTGTTTGTGTTTTTATTAGTCCTGAAGCAAAAGAGTAAGTAAATTCAAAGCTGCAGTTTTCTCGAGCCTTGCCCGAACTACAGGGACACTGTGAAGAAATTCCATTTAACCCAACAGTAACATCTCCTGTTGGAAGAACAGTTATTGGGTTATAACTCAAATCAGTTCTTGACCCGTCCGCTCCAATCGCGCTTATTTGCGTAATTGAAAAAGCTTCTCCCGAACTGCTTTTTAGTTGGAGTATCCCATCCCCGCCAGAATCAATACTTGAATCAATAATGCTTATTCCAAGCGAGCCCGACATTTGACCGCCAAGCTTTGTTGAGGAAGCATCTATTTGAGAAGAAGAATCTGAAAAAGTACCTGAAAGAATAACCACAACAATCAAAGAAATAACAATAATAATAGCAAGAACCACAAGGTATTCTATTGTCCCTTGCGCTTTGTTTGAATAATTCAAGAATTACACCGACAAAATATACTCCTTGCCTATTATTAAAGATTCCCTAAAGGGGGAAATAGGTCTTTAGTTTAGTATTATTTTCTCATTCACAAACAAGCCCCGCTAAGCGACTCAAAAGAACAAAAAGTTAATGGCATTTTGTTTTACAGTTCAGCCTTTAATCTAATTTTTCACCAACAAAAAATATTTCAACCAAAAAAACGTTCTTTTGCGCGGGTGCTGTAAAAAAGCTTTGTAACTACTTAAAAATCTTCAAAAGAATTAAGGGCTTCTTACTTTATTTCTTTTCTCCATATGTGAACATTGAATCTCCTTGATTACTTTCCCGTCCATTCCAACTAAAGTAATAAAGTTACCTGTCTTAACAGCCTTTATTTTCCTGTCAGACATTCCAACCAAGTTCACAACATACCTTTTCCCATTCAAAATGAAATTCACTCTTCCACCATTCGAATAACCTATGCTTTCGTTGCTAACCGGAAATCCTTTCATTTTTTCATGCCTAAAAAAAGCTTGTCCAAAACGCCTAAATAAACTCATACTATATTAATTCCGCCCAACTATAAAACTCTTTCCATCTCTTCTCTTTGCTTTAATTATTTCCCTACATCCTACCCTCCAGACTCCGCCACCTGACTTTTAAAAGGTTTTCAGCAGCTAATTATTTGTCAAAACAAAGCTTTTGACCTTCAACACATGCAAATAGTGCCTCCATAGTATAGTGGACAGTATGCAAGCTTGCGGCTGCCCTTTTCTTTCTTTGAAAAAAGAAAAGTGCAAGTTGCCCAAAAGAAAGAAATTGGGCTACTTTTTCAGCAATTAGCTTGAGACCAGGGTTCGATTCCCTGTGGAGGCATTAATTAAATCATATTAAAAGCAAAAAACATGAAACAAGGTATTGGGAAGATAGAGCATACGGTTCTACAACACTTCTCTGGATAAAAAGATACTTATAAAAAAACCTTTCACTCATTTTCACTAATTTCGCCTTTTTCAAAGTATTCTTCTTCGGAGCCTATCTTGCTTATATCATATTTTTTTCCTTGAATGATGCTTTTTGCGGCGAGTATTCCCATTTCTAAACTATGGTCTTGGTTTGTATATTGGAATCGTCCGGGTCTGCCGATGCAATAAAGATTTTCAAATTTGTTTAAATAATCCATAATAATTTTTGTATTTTTCTTGTAATCTAAGTCGTATATAGGGTAGGATTTCTTTGATTTAAATAAATAAGAACTTCGTACCTCTGATTTTTTCACTAACCCGAGTTTTTCAATTTCAGTAATTGTTTCTTTTACCAGTTCTTCTTTATTCTTGTTCCAAATGGAGTCATTTTCATTGCAGAAGAATTCAATAAATAGTGAAGTTTTTCCTTTTGGAGACATTTCTTTACTAAAGTTTTTCATTTCAGCGATTCTTCCAAAAGGCGTTCCCCTGTCGGGCAGATAAATCCAGTTATCATCAGTTACTTGTTCTTTATCTATTGTTAAAAATAAGTATACTTGGCTTCTCCATTTTAGATTCTTAGCAGCTTCTAATACTTCTTTTGGCGCAGCGGGCACGAGCAGATTAACTAAATCAGTAACGTGCATTGAGCTAACTACTTTGTCCGGTACAATGTCCTGTGCCCCGTTTTTTTCTTTAATTTTCACTAAACTTATTTTCTTGCCGTCATGAATAAAAGCTTCCGGTTCAGAATTAAACAAAAACTTGCTTCCTTTCGCTTTAGCTTTTTTATAAAGTTTTTCATAAATCTGCCCTGTTCCATATCTTGGATAATAAAATGAATCAACAAGCGTTTTGGGACCGTCACTACTCTTAAATAAAGCGTTTTTGAGAGCGCTTGTAAGATTCAATCCTTTTATTCTTTGTATAGCCCAGTCAGGATGAATCTTAGTACATGGAATTCCCCAAACTTTTTCAGTATAATTAAGCATATTAAACTCGCCGAGTTGTTTTCCAAAGTGTGCTATTATGTGATCCTCAAAACTATTCACTTTTTTATTCAAAATTCCAAATTGCATGCTTCCAGCCAAATAAGAAATACCCATTTGTGCTGAGCGAATCACGCCCACGTTTCTAAACGCCTGCATTGCATTAATCGGGTAATCATAAAATTTTCCCTCGATAAGCTGTCTTGTTTTTCTATTAACCTTAATCCAGTCATTACCCAGAACCGCTTTTATGAATTTATACAAATAAGGATTTTTTGAAAAAAACCTGTGCGGACCAATATCTGTTCTAAAAATCAGTTTGCCTTCTTTGAAAATTAATGTCTTAGCAAGCCCCCCTGCTGAATCAGTTTTTTCAATGATTGTGCTTTCCACCTTTTTTCCTTTTGAGAGTTCCATTGCGCACGCAAGTCCCGCAGGTCCAGCCCCTATAATTAAAATATCAGATTTCATCAGAGCAAATAGTTTATAATAATGTTTAAATATGCATTATTCAAGCGTTTTACAATGAATACTGAAAATAATTCTTCTAAATCAGCCGGTCTTCTTTCTTCCAAATTAATCAGCTTCTTTCCTTCTAAATATCTTTCCTCTAACTTAGGCAATTTGCTTATAATTATTTTTTTCATGCTTGTAGTCGCAGCGCCCTTCTTTTTTATGAATTTTACAGAAGGAGATGACGGCAAGTTTTACAATGCGTTCACAATTAAAGCTGCCAGAGAAGGCGTTTTTGATTTTTCGATTCCAGGTTTTTTGGGAGCGTCAATTCTTGCTATTCCAGTATTCTTGCTCACTAATTCAAATTTTAGTGTTAATTATCTTGGAGCACTCTGCGCAATTCTTATTATCCCGATATTATTTCTGCTCGGGAAAAAACTCTTTAAAACCACAAAAGCTTCAGTTGTGCTTTGTTCGTTTTTTGCCCTCTCACCTTACTTTTATTTAGTCTCTCTGTCTCTCTTAAAGGATTTACACAAACAATCGGCTTATTCCTTGTTCTACTAACAATTCTTCTTATCGCATCAAACAAAAAATATTCTTTCCTTCCATGGGGATTTTCAATAATAATCCGCCCTTTTTCATTATGCCTTCTTCCTTTCTTCTGCAATAAGAAAAGAATTCTTCAAATAGTGCTCGCCTTTGTTATTGCTTTTTTGTACATAATAGCACAATTAGTCTCAACCGGCACACTTCAAATTGGAATGCATGGAACCACCGGGAGCACGAACATCTTTTCTGTTCCAAGCATCCCAAATAATATTCTTCATGCATTACAAATAATATTTTCAGTACATGATTTTAGCCCGAACATGTCTTATTTGGGCGGAATATTCCATATTACAAATATAATAGCTTTCGCAGCGGTACTATTTGTACTTTTCAGAAAGAAAAATGTTTTTGCTTCACAAACGACTGATACTCTATTTTATCAGTTATTATTTTCCGCTCTATTGGCATTTGTCCTCTCAATAATAACAACCCCTGTTGATGTCTATTATATGGATTACTTGGCTGTGCTGCTTCTTTTGCTTGCAACACCGGTACTTTTAACTTCAAGAGGAATTCTCTTCACCGGATTAATATTTTCCATTTTCCAATTTTATTATTTCTTTATGGAAGCAGGAACAACTTATGGAGCAAACACAAAGTTCATTTTCCTGATTTACATGGCGGTTATAATTTTCAATTTATGGTTCTTTTTTATCAAAGACCGCTCCATTACTTTAAATCAAATAAAAGCGGTGCCTAAAAAAATAATAGGTAAACTTGCTCAAGTGTGTCGAAATTAGAAAAAAGTTAAGCCATTGTAAAAAAATCAAGCTTTCGGATATTTTACTCTTGCAAGGTCGACAAGTCTTTTTGCTTTTTCCCATTTCCTCTCAAATTCTTGGTATTTTGGAAAGTTCTTAGCATCATTTCGGATTCTATAAACGTCATATGGAATTTTTATTCCGCCAATTGATTCAACAAATGTATCAAATTCTTTTCGTGCTTTTCTTTCCGCAATCACCGCTTTTTTTGCGTCAAGGAATGTTTTAAATCTGCTGTTTGTCGCAACCCTTTTTTCCGCAATACTTAATCTTTTGTTCGCTCCATACGCCCTGTCCAATTTTCTTCTGGCAATTTCGGGTTGTTCAGCAAACATCATTTCAACACCCATAGATGATTTTTGGGCCTTTTTATAGGATTTTCTTACTTGTTGCAGGGTTCTCATTTTTCTCATTCTCCAAGCACTATTATTTTCTCTTCCAAAATAATTAAAGATTTCTCCATTTGCGTCACCATTGCCCCTTTTGTTTCTTTTAATCCAGGGAATGTTTGTACGCATCCTGATTTCATTAGTTCTTTTATCCCAAAAGTTACTTGAAACTCGCTTAGTTTGTTCTTTGAAGTATTATTCTTTTCCTTCGTTTCCGCATCTTCTTCAATTTGCAGTTCTTTTCTTATCCATCTTTCCGCAAAGGGTCTTCCCAAATATTTTTCAGCAGTTTTGAGTATTGCTCTTGCGTGAATATTTCTAACAGCTTTTTTCTCAGTTAGGGCAAATATTTCCACGTTTTGCGCTTCACTAACATGCCCCGCCCCTGTTGAGGCGAAGGGCTCTATTGCTATTGCTCCTTCTTCTAGTCCTTCTTCGCTTCCACCTGCATGGTTTGGTATTGACGGCGAAGCGTGAATATCATTTTTTCCAAGTCCGTGTCCGCCCAAATTATACACTGGA
>JAPLVQ010000142.1:21471-35295 GCA_026397035.1 Candidatus Iainarchaeum sp. | reverse complement strand
GATTATTTTAAAAAAGAAGCAATTCAAATGAGTTTTGAATTTCTTACTTCAAAAAAAAATGTTGGAATACCAGTTGAAAGATTAAGTGTTACTTGTTTTATCGGGGATAATGATTGTACTATGGATAATGAAGCTGCACAAGAATGGGAAAAACTTGGAATGCCAAAATCAAGAATACATTTTTTGCCAAAGACAGATAACTGGTGGGGGCCTGCTGGTGCAACTGGACCTTGTGGACCTGATACTGAGTTTTTTTATCATGTAAAAGATGTGCAGGAAAAAGATACTTTTGAATTTAATAAATTTAATAAAGAAGGTACTTTTTGTGAAATTGGGAATGATGTGTTACTGCAGTATAATAAAAATAAAGAAGGGCGATATGAGCCTGCAAAGCAGAAGAATATTGATAATGGGACAGGGCTTGATAGACTTGTTGCTGTACTTAATGGTTATGACAATATTTATGAAATAGATTCTTTAAAACCAATTTTTGATTTTGTGATTGAACTTGCGAATCTTAAAGGAAAGACACAAAAAAATCTTTCAGGGTTACAGGTGCGAAGTGCAAGAATTATTACTGATCATCTCCGCGCCGCGGTAATGATTATGGGTGATGAGAAGGGAATTACTCCTAGTAATGTTGATCAAGGTTATATTTTGAGGAGATTTATCAGGCGTTCCATAAGGCACGCAAGGCTTCTTGGCATTGTTGGAAAATTCTGTAAGGAAGTCGCTGTTGTTGCGGTTAAGGTAATGGGTTCGGTTTACCCTGAAGTTGAGAAAAATAAGAATTTTGTTTTTGAGGAGTTGGATAAAGAAGAAGAAAAGTTCTCAGCTGCGCTTGAGAATGGGACAAAAGTCCTTGAAAAGAAGCTACAATTTGTTGGACAATCCCCAAATAAACAACTTAATGCGAAAGGAGCTTTTGATTTATTCCAGAGTTACGGCTTTCCTCTTGAAATGACTGTTGAGATGTGCAAGGAAAAAGGTTTTAGCGTTGATGATAAGGGATTTAGTGTTCTATTAAAAGAGCATCAGCAGTTGTCGAGAAAGGGCGCTGAGCAGAAATTCAAAGGGGGACTTTCTGATAACGGAATTGAAACAGCAAAACTTCATACTGCAACGCATTTGCTTAATGAAGCGCTTCGCCAAATAGTTAGCAAAACAATTCACCAAAAAGGTTCAAATATTACCCCTGAAAGATTGAGGTTTGATTTTAATTATAACGAGAAACTCACTGACGAGCAGGTAAAAAAAGTTGAGGATTGGGTAAATGAAGCAATTAAGGCGGAAGCGGATGTTGTAATGGAAATGTTAAGCGCTGCGGAAGCAAAAAAACAGGGCGCTCAAGGTTTATTTGATGAGAAGTACGGGGTGAAAGTAAAAGTTTACACGATTTCAAAAGGAAAGAAAATATTTTCAAAAGAAATTTGCGGAGGACCGCACGTTTCAAACACACGTGAACTTGGGCACTTTAAAATCCTGAAACAGGAAGCTGTTGCCGCTGGCGTGAGAAGAATTAAGGCGATTGTTGAATAGTTGGCACCGATTCAAAGTGAATTCGAAGCGATTTTGGAGCAAAATCACTTTCGCATTTTCCTAAGCTGCTCTTTTGGCCAATTGTTTTCTAAATGTTCTTTCCCTATTTCCCAATAATCTGAAATATAATAAACATTAGATTTTGACCTATAAATTGCCCCGAGATCCAGTAAAGATTCAATAACTTTTCCCATGGATTCTTTTGTAACAAATTTGTTATTAATTAGGTAATTTGTTAATTCAGTAATGTGTTCTCCGCCTCCGGGAGTTTTAAGCAGAAGCTTGATGAGTTCTGTCCTCGCTTTTACTAACAAATTTGATTTATCTCCAATTATTCTAAATCTACCTTTTCCTTCTGAATCTACCTTCATATACTTTATATAGTCAGATTTACTTACATGATTTAGAAGCTCTTCGCTTCTGAATTTTCTTGGAGTCATTAGTTTAACAAATAAAGGCAATAAGACTCTTACCCTATGATAAAGATATGCGTTTGGGAAGTGTTCCTTTGAAAACCCTCCTCCAAGACCCCTGATTCTTTCAGCTTCCTTTAGAGTAACTAGTACTTTCGCTCTCTTTATGCCACTGTTTGGTAAAGAAATCGGGTTAGGCATTTTTATCACTTACGAATCCATTTTACATCAAAATTTTACATTTCTTCAATTGCTTCAATATCTATTAATTCAAATCCTTTTTTGAGAACTATGGTTGTCGCTTCTACTAGCGCAACTCTTGCTAGTTTTTCTTTTTCATTATCGGCTTTTAGCACTGAGACTTCATGGTAGAATGAGTTAAATTTTTCGGAAATCAAAAGGAGTAAGTGGCATACGGGGTGGAGTGATAGTCCTTCCCATGCTCGGCTAATTGCTTGGGGATACTTGCTTAATTCAGTGAGTAGTTCTTTTTCTTTCTCGTGTATTAGTAAAGCAAAATCCGCTTTTGGTAATTTCTCTACCCCTATTCCTTCTTCTTTTGCTTTTCTCATTATGCTTCTTGCCCGTGCGTAAGTGTATTGTAAATAAGGACCTGTTTCTCCTTCAAACGAAATACTTTTTTCGGGTTCAAAAATCATATCTTTTTTTGAGTCATTTTTAAGTAAATAAAACTTAATCGCTGCAAGCGCTATTACAAGTGCTCTTTCTTCGCTTTTTGTTTTACTTAAATCAGGATATCTGGTTTGGATTTCCTCAAGAGCGATTTTTTTCACGTCATTAATCAAGTCATCCGCATCAACTACTGTTCCTTCTCTTGATTTCATTCTTCCGCCTAAAAGCGAAACATAGCCATAACTTAAGTGATGACAATTCTTTGCCCATTTCCGTTCAAGTTTTTCAAAGATTTTGAATAATTGCTTAAAGTACAGGTCTTGCTCGTTTGCGACAACCCAAATAGCTTTGTCAAGCCCAAATGTATCAAATTTGTACTGTGTTAAGGCGAGATCGTTTGTTGCGTAAAGCGAAGTTCCATCCCCACGAAGAAGAACCTTGTTTGGAAGTTCGGGTTCAAGTATTGCTGATATTGCGCCGTTATCTTCTTTTTGGAATATTTTTTTCTTTAGCCCTTCTTCAATGATTTTTTTAGAATCCCCTTTTTTGAATAAATCTGATTCTAAAAACCATTCATCAAATCGTGTTCCAAATGTGTTATACGTTTCTTTCATTCCGCTAATAGCCCATTTATTCATTTTTTTCCACAAAGCTATTATTTCTTTATCCCCTTTTTCCCACGCTTTGAGCATACTTTGGGCTTTTTCTTCAAGTGTTGGATCTTCTTTGAGTTTTGTATTAAAGAGTACATACATTTCGCCCACAAAATGGTCAGGTTTTACTTTTTCTTTAATCGGGTCGCGTTCTTTTCCAAAGAGTTTATACGCGAGCATGCTTTTACAAATATGTATTCCTCTATCATTAATTAGGTTCGCCTTTATTACATTGTGTCCTGTTGATTCCAAGAGGTTTGCTATTGCTAAACCTAGCGTATTATTTCTCAAGTGACCTACATGGAGTGGTTTATTTGTGTTTGGCGAGGAGTACTCCACCATTACTTTTCCTTCACCTAATTTCGTTTTAAAAAGCTCTCCATTAAAAATGCTTTTTAGTGTTTGTGTTGATAGATTTTCTTTTGCAATAAAAAAGTTTACATAAGGTCCTTTTGCTTCTACTTTCTCAAAAAAATCAGCTTTTATTTTTCCTGCAATTTCTTTAGCCAGTTCTACCGGACTTTTTTTCTTTTCTTTTGCAAAAATAAAGCATGGGAAAGCATAATCCCCCATTCCTTGGGGCGGAGTTGTTAGTAATGCTAATGCCTGTTCCAAAGGAATTTTGAGTTCTTTAGCAATCAATTCAGCTGTTTTTTCTTTAAAATCCATACAATAACCAGCGTGTAAATTAATTTAAACTAATCCAATTGCACTAAACTTTGTTGTATAAATCAACTATTTTATTGCGGCGTCCGCCTTTTTTTTAAGCATTCTTTCTATCCAATCTCTTAACTCGCTTTCCGGGTCATATTGATGTTTTGTAACAAAAGGAATCGTGTTTCCTAATGCATCCATGTGGTTTTTTTGAATTGTTTGTGCATTCTCAAAGTCATCCGAATGCAAAATCACTTTCTGGTTAGGGTATCTTTTTTTCAAATATGCAACAAATTTGATTCCTGTCGGCCGTCCGCTAGGCATGTTAATATCACTTACAATAATATCAACAGGGCTATTTTTTAGTAAACCAAGTATTGCTATTTTTTTTCTAAGTAATGCTTTAATTTCGGGCGTCTTTGTTTTTTTTAAGTCACTCAAAAACCTTATTCTTAGCTTTTTTGCCGCGCGAAGTCTTCTATTAATAATTGCTTTAGCCAAAAAAGGGTATTCGGCGGTTCTTGGGGTATGCCCTAATTCTTGCGCAATTCTTTTCCCAGCACTCCTCACAACCAAGTCATCATCAACAAAAAGGATTTTTGCCTTGTTTTTTCTAATTGGCATGGTTGGGTTTGACCTAATCGGATTCTGTCTTCCAAGCACTGGATTAGCCCTTCTTTTCATCAGACTAAATTGGCAGAACTAGTTAATATATCTTGTTAAAAAACAGTTTTAACATAATAAACGACCCTGGCGCGAATCGAACGCGCGGTCTCCTGCTAGCTACTAAAACCTAGTTTTAGGCTTATCAAAATTGCACCAGCAATTTCTCAATAGAAGGCAGGCGCCTTATCCACTGGGCTACAGGGTCAAGTGCTTTGCACAATATCTTGGGGTTCAATTTTGGATTTATCCCAAAAGAACCATTGGCTCACTAATTAATTAATTCAAAACAAGCTATTTAAAAGTTTGCCCGCACTCAAAAAATGCTTTTTACCAAATAACAGCTGGATAATTACTAAATATTAGACTAAATAAATACTAACTAACGAATACCCTGCTAAATAATTACTAAACAGCGGTTAGATAACTATTAAACAGCGGTAAAATAATTACTACTAAATAGTGACTAAATTTAATAGGTATATTCCAGGCGAGTCTTTTTGTATTACTTGTCCGCAAAAGTAGTAGTTATTGTTAATTCAAAGCTTTTTGTAATACTTCTTCTAAAAATTTTCCTACTTCAAAAAGCTTTTTTGAATCAAATTCAAAAATACTTGTGAATGACTGTGTTTTAGCGACTTTGATTCCTTTCATTGATAATAAGCTCTGCATTTTTCTTAAAGCGAATCCTTCAATTATGCCTGTAGAGTAAATAGCAAATATGGGTTTAGAATTTTTCCCAGCATCTTTTGGGATTAGGCGCAAAAAAGTGTTTATTATTGGAGATGAAGTTAATGGACCCACTATTGGAGTACCAATGAACACAAAATCATACTCGTTAAGCAGGGGTATTTTTGTTTTTAATTTGAATTCTTTTTCTTTCTTTAATTGTTGTTTTAATCCAATATTTTTTGCTGGTTCTAGCAGAAGCTTTTTTGCTTTAATGTTCTTTTTGAGCAGACTTTCTACCAAGAAATTAGCGGTTTTTTCCTCATTAGAAGGTTTGTTTTTTTCAGAAGCAGTGCAATAAACAATTAACGCTTTCAATGAACAACACCGCCAAAACAATTTTTGTTTTTTAATCAAGATTGTTTTTCAAACCCATAAAAATATTCTAGTTCTAATCAAATAATTGCAGTTTGATTAACATCATTAATTTATTGAAACAATCGTTATCTCAAAGACTAACGTTTGTCCTGCAAGTTCAGGGTTAAAATCAACTGTAACACTTTTATCGTTTTTTGCAACAATTAGTCCGGGCATCCCGTTTGAAGTGGATATTTTCATTCCTTTTGATAAACTTGAAAAGTTTGGAACAACATTTGAATCAAATGTTTTAATTAATGCAGGGTTTCTTTCTCCGTAGGCTTGGTCAGGTGTTAGAGTAAGTGTTTTTGTCTCTCCTTTCTTCATTCCTACGACTCCAGAATCAAATCCTTTAATCATTTGTCCGGCGCCAACAGTAAATTCAAGCGGTTCTCTACCAATACTTGTATCAAAAATATTGCCGTCAGTTAATCTTCCGGTATAATTTACTTTTACATTATCCCCGTTTTTTACTTTTGTGAAATTTGAAAGATTATTGTAAGTTTGAGTGTTTTTATCGCCTGCTATTTGCGCATTAGAATCAATTGTATTATTTTGGATAGTATTATTTTGAGTTATACTAGACTGGTTACCCATTATCTGACCCCCGTTAGCCATTTGTCCTGTTTGCGTGCACCCAAATAGGAACAACACTGTTCCAACAAGGAGTAATACTGCAAAAACCACTGAATTGTTCTTCATGTTTCTCACACCAAAAATTGACTCGAACAATTTATAAATAAAACAATGGCTCTTGTCAATTAATTTTACACTTAATTCTCTTGCTAATTCTTGTTGTTCTGCTTAATTATATTTCTTCTTAACTCTATTTTTAAAGTCCTGTAATTTATTATAATTTTGGCTTTTTTGCTTTTATGTGTGTGTATTGTTCCTGGTCTTTTACGCCTATTATATCAATAAATCCAACTTCGTGCAAGTACTTTGCGAGTACATCATAATCATATCCAAAGTAATGATGGTCTTCAGGATAATTCTCAAATCCGTAGAGTTTGTTTAGCGCCCATTCTTTTTTTTGTCCTTTTTCTTCAATAAATAATTTGCAAAAATAAGCTATGTTTGGAACAATAAGTTCTATTGTTCCGTCAAGTTTTAGTACTCGATACATTTCGCTTAAAGCTTTTTTTGCGTCGTTTCTTGGGAGGTGTTCTAAAAAGAATCTTGAATAAACTTCGTCATATTCTAAATTTTCAAAAGGGAGTTGTCTTGCGTCTCCAATAATATCAGCTTTAACATTTGAGCGTACATCAAAGTGAATATATCCTTTCTTTGGCTTGCTCCCAGAGCCGATTTCAAGCTTTTTTGCCTCTCTTATTCTGTTTTTTTTTCTTAATCCGAGCATGATATATTTACAAACAGCAATTATTTAAATGCGAACGGGTTACTTATAAACTAGGAATTGCTTCAAGTTTGAATGATTAAATAATGGATTGTTTTGGTTTTGAGTGAGTAATTATTGAGTTGTTTTAATTTTGAATGAGTAATAATTTGTAATAAAATATTTTGTTTGTGATTTAATGTTTGGTCTTGAATTGCTTGATTACTGGGTTCTTTTGATTGTCCAGTGGGTTATTGTTTTCATAGTTAATGTAATCCCTGCAATGGCTCCGCCTACTTGGGCGGTACTGTCATTTTTCAATATTACCCGTTCACAAAATATTTGGGTACTGGTTATTGTAGGGGTTAGTGCTTCAACTATTGGAAGATTTTGTCTAGCAAAACTATCAGGGTACTTGACTAATCAGTTTGTAAGTAAAGAAAAGAAGAGAGAGTTTATTGGAATTGGGGAGAAATTAAAAGGCAAGTCTTGGGAGAAATTTGGTTTCACAGTGCTTTTTGCATTAAGCCCGCTTCCATCAAATGCTTTGTTTATTGCTTTTGGCGCTACTAAAACGAGGCTAAGAGAAGTGCTTGCTGGTTTTGTTGTTGGGAGATCAATTAGTTACTTGTTTTTGATTTTCACTACTGAAAAAGTGTTTTCTTCGCTTGGAGAAACAATGAGAGGCAACACAAATTTATGGACAATACTTGTTGAGGTAATTGGGGTTATTGCTATTCTTGCTTTCTTTAAATTCGATTGGGCGAAAATGATTAATTTTGAAGGAAATGACAACAATAAATCAAAGAAAAGATGGGCTCATCATAGCGCAAATGAAAAGCGTAGACCCCCTCCAAAAAGAAGATGATTTTGGCGAATAAGAAATAGTTATATTGGATAAAGACCAATTTTGTCTTAACGGATTGTGATTTTGGCTTGTTTTAAGCACTCAAAAAGCAACTAAATTCCTTTAAAAACATAATTAAAACTAATCTTAGTAAAGGGAGGTATTATTGTGGGTATACTAGAAATGATTGGGGGAATAATTCCTGTTCTGATAATTATTGTTATTTTAATACTGATTTTTGGAATTAGAATTATTAATCAGTGGGAGACGGGAGTAAGGTTTCGACTTGGAAAGTATAAGGATACTTTACAGCCGGGACTACGAATAATTATTCCAATAATTGATACTATCAGAAAAATAGACATGCGTATTGTTACTATTGATATTCCAAGACAACAAGTTATTACTAAAGATAATGTTCCTGTTGCGATTAATGGAGTAGTTTATTTCAAAGTCGCTGACGCATCCATTGCTGTAACCAAAATTCAGGATTTTCAGTACGCGGTTTCTCAATACGCTCAAACAGCGCTTAGAGATGTTGCAGGGAGCATGGTTCTTGACCAAGTATTAACTGAAAGAGAAAATATTGGCAAAGATATTGAAGAAATTGTGGAGAAAGCTTCTGCGAAATGGGGTATTGAAGTTCAGGAAATAAAATTGCAGGATATTGACATGCCTGAAGACTTGAAGAGAATAATGTCAAGACAAGCTAGTTCAGAAAGAGAAAAAAGAGCGACAATAATTAAATCCGAAGGGGATGTTATTGCTGCGAATAATCTTTCAAAAGCGGCTATTACTATGGCAAAATCTCCTGGAGCAATGCAACTAAGAACACTCCAGACAATTGACGGTCTTGGTCCATCACCAAGCAACACCGTAATCCTTGGAATACCAATGGATTTAATGGAGCTAGCCCAGAACTTGAGCAAGTCAATAAAGCCGAGAAAGAAATAGATTTATTAAAAAATGATTGGAATAACTTTGCGGGAAAAAGATTCCCGCGAAGGATTTTTTTTAAATGATTTTTGTGGTTTTGATTTTATTTGAATGAAAATAAATATTTCTCCAAAAGTGGCTCAATGGTTAGTAAGAAAAATTCCTTTGCTTTATCCTAACGAGCCGGCATTTGGGTATTCTCTAAAAGAGTATATGAAAGAGGCTAAATCAATAAAACAAAAAACTATCCAGCGGTCACTAATCAGAAAGGTTTTAAGAAAACCAAAAGTAAAGAAGCGCAGAAGGAGGTTTTTTGTTTAATGCAGGAGAAGAGGATCGAACTCTTACAGCCACTAAGGCCCGGGACCTCAACCCGGTCGGTTTTCCATTTCCGTACCCCTGCTGTTAAAAGAAAACTTCTTTGCAAGAGTTTTTAAGCGCTTTCTTGTTTTTATAAATAAGAGTTGGTGAAGAATGGCTGATTGTTTTTTTTGCGGGGCGTTTGTTGGAGAGAATAATGGAGATGGCGGGACTAAGGGTAGAAGCATAGGAAATAGGGATATTTGCGAGCAGTGTTTGTCAGAATTAAAGTATTGGCTTGAGAGTGCTGTGGCAAAATCGCCTAGTACTCGGGGAGAAACAGAAGAGGGTAGCGGGAGTGGTTCAAGTACAGATGTTAAGGAATCAACTTCCAGTGATGATCCTTTCAGCTCGAAAGCGACAATATAAATCAAATTTTTTACTAGTTTTTAAATCAAATTCTTTAATAGCTTTTATTCTAGAAGATTCATTATTCCAAAAAGATTCCTTGATTAAAGCAAGTGTTTTTGGATTAGTTGGGCTTGTTTTACCATTAGTTTTGCGTGGAGTTTTGGCGCTAGCCCGCTTGTTTCTTCCATTGTAATTACTTTAATATTAGGGCAGGAGTCAATTATTTCTTTTGCAAGCATTAAAACAAGTTTTGAGTTTTTCTGGGCAAGTTTTAATGGTCCATGAATATCCAAATATCCATCAATTGGGTTTCCGTTTGGAACGTTTAAATGAATCTGGTAAGTTTCTTTAGCGACTGCCAAAAGTATTTCTGCAAAATAATCTTGTATTTCTCCGCGGAATTCTTTTAGCCGAATTTTTTCAGCGCCAGAAACTAAATTGTGATTAATATCAAACAAATAGCCAGCGTTTGTTTTTGCGAGTACTTGCCTGAAAAATTCAGGACTTGTAACATAAAATAAGGTGTTTTTGTTTGCAACCGAATCCACTCCAGTAAAAAGTTTTTCATAATAATTTGGAGTTTCAAAAATAATTTTTTTGCTAATCGTCTGGTCCAGCATTTTAATATTTCGCACTGTGTTTGAAAGGATTTCTTCTTTTGTAATATATTTATTCCACAATGCTTCATGTCCTGCATGAAAGCTTAATACTGGCGGGTAAGAGTTTTTGCACGCGGCTAAGATATTTGGTTTTTGGATTAGTGCGTTTATAAAATTAGGGTTATCAAGTCCGATTTTTTGTTTAAATAAAGCGTTGTGGAGATTATACTTTAATCCAGCTTTTTCAATTTTGTTTAGAGTATTGTCAACATCACATGTTTCTATTCCCGCAATTATCTTTGAGTCTTTAAGGATTTTTAAAGCCGCACTGTCATCAACGAGCCCAGGACTCCAAGAAGCATATATCTCTACCATAAACAAAGAAAGATTAACCTAATTTTAATTGTTTTGGTTTGGGAATAATTCTTATTAAAAATAATAAAACAAGAATTTTCATTGTGTGCGCAAAAAATTCCCGGCAGAATTTAGTTAAGTAAATTTGAAGCAACTAATCTGACTTCCTTGGGTAAATTTAAAGAATCTAACCTGTTTCTACTGTGTAAACTTAAAACTTCTCACTACTTCTTTTATAAACTCTTTTCGTGAGAAACCATGTTTTTCATTTGGAGTGATTAAAGTTATTCTTACTCTATAATTCTCTGAATAAAACTCGATATAATAATCTTTTGCATCTTTTTCCGAATTAAATTCTTTATAATAAATTCCTGATTTGTTCTTTTTTGCTAAGTCAGCAGGTTTTTCAGTATAGACCGGGAGTTTATTGGCATCCTGTTTATTGGTAATATTATATTTTTCAACAATAATCCTTTGGGCGTCATCAAACAATATTTCTTCGGGCCATTCAAGCCAGATAATTGATTTTTCAAAATTTTCCGCAAATAACGGTTCGATTCTTTTAATCCACCAATCCTTAAACACAGGATACTTGAATGTGAATCCGCGCATCTCAGTAAATACTCTTATCTCAAAAATGCCTTTTTTTGAATCAGCCATTCCGAACTTTGGATTATCTAAATCAACTTCAATCATACAATGAAATTAGAAATAGAACTGATTATATTAGTATAGTTCAATAAGAAATTTACATTGATACTAATAAATATTTATTTAAGAAAAATGTTTTTTATAATAAATTTGATTAAGGTAATTATATGGTAATTCATCCAAACAAGCCAATTATTTTTGGTATAGATCATGATGCGGTTTTAGAGGCTTTTGATGTGCTTCCAAAATTTAAACAATTATTGCTGAGGAAAAAAACTCTTTTTATCGAATTGACTGCGGAAGAATTAAGTCATTTACTGGAGTATCCAAATAAAGTAAAAGTTGAGAAATTACCCTGCCAAGAACTTCTTTTTAGTGGGCCAGAAGGAGTATATAGACGATTTGCTCAAGCAGCACTTCAAAGAGGTTTGCAAGTAATTCCGCTTGACAAGAAAAAAGTTATGGATAGATGGTGGAGCACAATGTTTAATTCAAAAAGATTTACACGTGATTATGTGTTTTACCAAAATTTAAATAAACGAGAAAATGCTTGGGAAGAGCTTCTTAAAACAGCTACAAGCAAGGCAATTGTAGTAATGCACCCAGACCACGCTAAACATATGATGACGGTATTAAAAATTCCGCATCAAAACGTAGCATATCTTGGGAATATTCGTGACAAAGAATGGATACTTGATGCTCGTCCTGCGGCAGAAAGATACGCAAAAAGAATTGCACAAGAAAGACTAGCACGAAGACAAAGAAGTGCACAACAAAAGGAAAAAAGGCGTCTTGTCAAAAAACATTAAGTTCATATTTCATGCAACGCGGAGGCCGAGATTTGAACTCGGGCCCCCTTTCGGAGACACGCTTTCAAGCCTTTTCTTCAAGGCTTCCAGGCGTGCGCATTAGACCGCTCTGCCACCTCCGCGTATATTGTTTTGGGGAAGGCAAAGAAATTGTTTTTGCTAATCTTTTAATACCTTCTTAGTCAAACTATTTTGCGCTTTTCTCCAGTTAAGCAGTCTTCTAAAGTCAAATCTGCTTTTTTTGCCTTAATATTTCGTAAGCAAACACTGGTGCAACTACGCTTAGCGTAAAGAATTTTGTCGGAGAATTCATTGGGATTGAAACTATTTCATCAAGTTTATTCATTTTTTCTTTGCTTAAACCGGTAGTTTCGGTGCCAAAAACTATGGCATATTTGCCTTTAGAAAGTTTTAGGGAAAAAAAGCTTTTGTTTGAGGAAGGGGAAGTTCCAATTATTCCAAATCCTTGTTTTTTCAAAGAGTTAATTGTTTCATCAAATGATTCGTTTTGAGAAAAATTACCTAAAACAGGAGTGTTTCTAAATTCAGGAATCCAGGAGTTTAGAATATTAATAACCTTGTAATGTTTAGGGCTTATTGATGAGTCGGTAAATATTATTCCTAATCCTGTGGCAATGCCTAAATGAATCGCATTTGCGGCGTCTCTTGGGTCACGGATTGAGTCAAAAACAAGCAAAATGTCGGTATTATTTGTTATAATTTTTGGGGTAATGTTTGGATTAGTTTTTTTCATACACAGTTGTACATCCAAAAGCATTTTAATTCTTAAGCTATCCATTTATTTGCGTTATGGAGATTAAAAAAAGAATTAATCTTATGGACAAGAGTATTGCTGTGATTGGGGCTTCAAATAACCCTGAAAAATTTGGGTTTAAAGTGGTAAAGGCGCTTGATAGAATAACAAAAAGAATATTTCCCGTTAATCCAAAAGAATTTTTTGTATTGAATTGTAAAGCATTTAAGGAAGTTAGTGATATTAAAGAAAGGATTGAGATTGTTAATTTTGTTGTGCCTCCGGTAGTTTCACTTTCTGTAATTTCAAAAATAAAGAATAAGAATCCGATTTTTTGGTTCCAGCCGGGGAGTTTTGATAAAACAGTTATTGAATACTGTAAAAAGAACAATTTGGATTATATAATTGATAAGTGTATTATTGAAGAGAGTGATGAGTTAGTTAAATCAGCCAAAAATATTGCAAATAAATGATTACTTTTGAACTTAAACAAAGTTATTTAACTATCAAACTTCCATACCTTCAAGTGCAGCTTAAGTTAAATAAACAGAACAAGGCTTCTTCAAAAAGCCAACTTGATTCAAAAAGTCATCTTGATTCAAAAATCCAACGTAATTCTAAAATCCAAATTAACCCTAATCTTAGGATAAATAAATTTACTCGTTTTTGGGAACTTGATGTTTTAAGAGGAATTGCCATAATAATGATGATTATTTTCCACTTTTTGTGGGATTTGAACTTTTTTGGATTTATTCAGCTGGACTTATATTCGGGTTTTTTTGGATTATTTCAAAAAGCCACTGCTGGATTATTTTTGCTTCTTGTTGGAATGATGCTTGCAATTACCTCCCGCAAATACAAAGAAGGAAATTATCCTTTGCAATTTGTTAGACGTGCAGGAGTAATTTTCTCAGCCGCATTATTAGTTTCTTTAGTTACATATGTTTTTGTTCCGGATTTATTCATATATTTTGGGATTCTTCACTTAATTGGGGTTTCTATTATTCTTGGAATAATATTTGCCCGCACTAGACTAATTGCACTAGCCAGTGGAGTTATATTAAT
This sequence comes from Candidatus Iainarchaeum sp., assembly GCA_026397035.1. GTDB lineage: Archaea > Iainarchaeota > Iainarchaeia > Iainarchaeales > JAAZKV01 > JAAZKV01. The sequence goes on along the minus strand of JAPLVQ010000142.1, from coordinate 21,592 downwards.
TATTTTACCTGTTTTTGTTGACACAGCCCATATTGGAATTGATTTTTTGGTTTGGGTTGGACTTGCCGCTCCACGCCCAACAATTGATTTTACCCCCATAATTCCTTGGTTTGGGGCGGTA
>JAPLVQ010000142.1:17549-21426 GCA_026397035.1 Candidatus Iainarchaeum sp. | reverse complement strand
GCTGCAAGAAGATTTAACTTAAAGCAAAATAATTCTATGCTTTCAAGAATGCTTGGTAAAATGGGTAGGCGGTCTTTGTTAATTTACTTAATACACCAACCCATGTTGATCTTACTAATCATCATTTTCAAACCGTTTTTTTGATAATTTAATAAGATTATCTATAAAACCCAGTCGTTACAAAAGATTATATATTCTAATTTGGCATATACTATTGGTTATTTTTATGGCAAGGTCTCGCGCACAGGGTTCTATTGAGTATTTGCTTATATTAGGCGCGGTTATTCTTGTTTCAGCAGTGGTTATTGGTTTACTTGCCAGTATGCAGTATGATGACCCAAAAAAGTCCACGGTTTTTGCTTCTGATGCTTTTTCAAAACTTCAACATGGGAATGACGCAATAATTGTTACTGAAGGATTGGCTGATTCAAGCGGGGATGTTATTTTAAAATTACTGGGCAATAGTGATTCAAATGTTTTTGTTAGAAATATTAGGGGGAATTCTGCTGGCGATAATTCATTTGATGATGTTCTTATTTTGCCTCAAGGAGAGCCAGTTAATTTTCCTTTAGCTTCTTTTGGGGATACTTGCGAATGTACAGCAGGGCAAACAGAAATTAATTGTGATTTTGTGATTGCGTTTATGACAGACGCTGGACTAAGAACACAAAGTTTAAGTTCACTTATACAGTGTGCCCAAGGTAATTTAGATGTTCTTCCTCCAGTGATTAATAGTTCGAATCCTGCTTCATTAGTTTTTGGCACTAATAGCTATATTTTAATATTTATTACAAATGAGGTTGCAAATTGCAGGTATGACACGATTTTCAAAACAGCTTTTGCTAATATGAGGTATGGTTTTTCCGGTTTATTGCTTTCTCATTCGGCAACAATAACCGGACTTGTAACTGGGGATAATAACATTTATGTCAAATGCAAAGATGTAGCAAATAATATTAATCAAACTGATTTTAACATAAAAATAATTGTTAGTTCTCCATCAATTCCATTATCAACTCCTTTCGTTTGGATTGTAAATAATACTGGAAATAACGTCTCAAGGTTGAGTATAAGTGGGGGGGGAATGTTTGGGTTACAAATGGTACTAGTAATACAGTTTCCAAGTTGAGTTCCTCGGGTGGTTGGCTTGGTACTTTCCCTGTTGGTAATAGCCCTGAAGGAATTGCAATAGATGCTGATGGTAATATTTTAGTTGCGAATTTTGATGGTACGATTTCTAAGTTGAGTTCTTTGGGTGTCCCACTTGATACTTTTAATATAGGGGGTCAACCGTGGGGTATTGCGGTAAATATGGATGGTACTATTTGGATTACAGATAGGAGTGGCAGTAATACGGTTTCTAAATTAAGTTCTTTGGGTGCTTCATTAGGTACTTTTACTGTTGGAGATACTCCTTGGGGTATTGCGGTTGATGCTGATGGTAATGTTTGGGTTACAAATTATTTTAATAATTCAGTTTCTAAATTAAATTCTTCAGGTAATTCATTTGGTCCGTATCCTGTGGGGCGGCATCCAAGTGGTATTGCAGTTGATAAGGAGGGTAATATTTGGGTTGCGAATAATGGTTATTCAAGTGGGAATAGTACAGTTTCTAAGTTGAGTTCTTTAGGTGCTTGGCTTGGTACTTTCCCTGTGGGTAATAGTCCTCAAGGAATTGCGGTTGATGCTGAGAACAATGTTTGGGTTGCGAATAGTGGCAGCAATACTGTATCAAAATTAAGTTCTTTGGGTAATCCACTTAATACTATTAGCGTAGGCAACAGACCAACTAGTTTCGGTGACTTTACGGGCTTTGCATTACAATATTTTGTTTTGGGCAGACGATAATAAAAAATCAATTTTAATACTTTAATAATTAATGACAATGCTTAACCTTATTTTGAATTCGAATTATGTATTTTGAATTTGAGTCAATTATCTTATACCTGAATCAGATTATTTTTATTCTTAAAGAATCTTAATAGCTCTAAAACATTTTCTTCCTTTCCCGGGGTTATCCATAATCTGGAATTGTTATTGAAGTAAACAATAATATCTTTTGGCATAATTAAATACTTTTTTGCGGTAAGCTTTTTGATTTGTGAGTAGAATATTTTTTGTTTTAAAAGAATCCTGTATTCAAAGTGATCATCATAAAAGGTGATTTTTGGAAAAAGAGTGTTGTGGCTTAATATTGAAGAAACTCCAAGCACTGCAAATTTGAATCCCTGAGGAGGAATTCTTGAAGGAATTTGAATAAGGTTAATCCAGTCCCCGCGAAAATATTTAATAAAAAACAGCAAAAGAAGTACAAGAAAGATTATTACCATTCCAAGAACAAGTGTTTCGGGGTTAGTTAGTAATTCAGGTTTAGTGAGTAATTCAAAATTAGTTAATATAGTTTCATCAATAAACATATTTTCACCAAAATAATTAATAATGAAGTTATTATCTTCTAAATAAACCGCCAACAAGAACACTTGTTCTTAAAGTTCCACCAATTCTGCTCCCAAAATTAGGTTTTCTTTTTAATGTATTATTTGCCGCTCCAAAGTTTTGTCCAAAAAGCCATTCACTGACAATATTTCTTCTTGGAGAGCTATATTTTTGAGGCATATGTATTGTAGGGGTTTGTTTGAAAGGTCTCGCTTGAATTTGCAGGATTGGTCTTGATTGAGTTAGCGGCCGGATAGGTTTAACAGGTTGTTGTGCTGAATAAACAGGTTTAGTATTTTGTTGTGCGGAATAATTAGAACTCTGAAATCTCCCTGGTTGTGGACTTTGCTGATACCGCGTCCGTAAATCTTCTTGCTGTGAATAATTTATTCTTTGATAATTTGTTTTTGGAAAAGCATGGGGTAAAACTACCCATCTTCCCCCTGAATAAAATCTCTTCCTTTGTTGTAATGGGGTAAAACTTCTTCTATTTTGCGGGACAAAATCAATTCTTGCTTGACTTGCTAAAAGCCTTCTCGGAAATCTTTTTACTTGTTGTACCTGTGCTTTTCTTCTTTGTAATCCGTCAAATAGTCCCATCAAATAACCTCAAAAGCATTAATTATTTATGACTAAATTATAGAGAATATAAAATCAGATTTGCTTTTAACTGTTTTGTGATGCTTCAATTACTTGATTTCATTATTACCATCTTTTTTGATGCTTGAAATGATTCTTGTTATTGTCTTGCCCAGAATAATTATTATTTTTGTGTGTTGATTGAATCTTATTTCCTGTTCGGTGTGCTTCAAATGGTGAAGAATTTGTTTTTTCCCATTTAATTGAGTTGTTGGGGTATTGTTGTTCTTGCGGCTTATGCTGGTATGGATTTGATGGAAATCTAGAAGATTGTCCGTATCTGTTTGATTCAAGGCTTCCAGTTCGTGAATTATTTCTTCTGTCGCCATATTGACTGTTTCTTCTGTCTTCATGCTGTCCATAAGCTGGTCTTCTTGAAGTGTGCCCAAAACTGTGATATTCTCTTACAGGATTCTTATATTCCACAACTTCAAAAAAAGGCAGTGGGACTTCGCGTATTTCCATTTTTCCGTAGCGCAGAATCTTGTCAAAATTATCATAATCTCTTTCTGAAAGGAGAGTTACTGCATCGCCTTTTTTTCCTGCTCTTGCGGTTCTTCCTATTCTATGTGTGTACTCATCCGGCGTTCTTGGTACATCATAATTGTAAACATGTGTAACATCTTTGATATCAAGCCCTCTCGCGGCGACATCAGTTGCTACTAAGACATCAATTTTTCCGTGTTTAAAAAGTTCTACAGCATGTTGTCTTTTATTTTGAGCTAAATCACCGTGTACAGGCATTGCTTCAATCCCTTGTTTTTTTAAGTTTCTTGCTACTTTATCAACTTCTCTTTTTGTT
>JAPLVQ010000142.1:12357-17504 GCA_026397035.1 Candidatus Iainarchaeum sp. | reverse complement strand
CGCAAAAAACCATTGCTGGTCCTGCCGTTTTTTGTTTTAACAAGTGAACTAACAAAGAAAATTTTTCTCCGCGTATTAAATCATAGTATACTTGAGAAAGTAAACTTTTATCGACTTGAAGTTTTTCCTGGATATAAACAGGGGTTTTAAGATATCTTTTGATTAAATTTTGAGCGGCTTTTGGCATTGTAGCACTGAACATTACTGTCTGCCTGTCTTTTGGTGTTAGTTTAAGAATTCTATCAACATCTTCTTCAAAACCCATTTCAAACATTTTGTCGGCTTCATCAAGCACAACGTATTTTGCCGTATTAATTTTTAGATTTCCTCTTGATAAATGATCAAGTAGTCTTCCGGGGGTAGCGACAACAACTTCAGCAATTTTAATGTCTTCCATTTGCTGGAAAAACCCTACTCCGCCATAAATACTAATTATATTTATTGGCAAGAATTTTGCCATCATTTCAAGAGTATCTCTGTTTTGTACGCAAAGTTCTCTTGTTGGAGTAAGTACTAACGCTTGAATTCCCACGCCTGGAGTAATTTTTTCAAGTATTGGTAAACCAAAAGCAGCTGTTTTTCCTGAGCCAGTAAGTGATTGTCCTACAACATCCATGCCTTTTTTTATTTGCGGGATGCATTTTTCCTGAATGCCCGTCGCTTCATTAAAGCCCATTAGTTTTATTCCTTCAAGAAGCCTTTTGACAAGCTTCATATCCTTAAATTCCATTTTCTATCTCCTCTATAAAACAGTCCACTACTTTTCTTTCATAATGACTTTCTCTACATATATATCTTAAACAATACATTTATATATGCTCAAATAGATTGCTTGATTTCAAATATGTCTTTTTCCAAACACATTCTTTAGATAAATTGTGGCTAGAATATTCCTTCTTTTTTGCCCTTTTATAATTTTCTTTTCATAAAAGGATAGTATGTGCGGAATAATTGGGGTTATTGGAGGGAGTAATGCTTGCAAACTTGCAAAACAAGGGCTGAAGGCTATTGATTACCGTGGGAAAGATTCTTCAAATACATTTTGCATAAAAAAGAATATCTGTTTAGGGCATAATTTACATGCAATAATTTCTAATGTCGTGCAGCCTTTTGAATCAAAAAGCGGAGTATTAGTTGCTAATTGCGAGATTTACAACTGGAAAGAGATAGCTAAAAAGCACGGTCTTTCGCCTAGAAATGATGCTGAGCTGATTTTTATGCTTATTGAAAATCAAAAGATCAAAAAAGATCAAGATAATAAAAAAAAGCGGGAAGTTAAAAATAATCAAGAAACTAAAAAAACGGGAATTAAAAATATTAACAGGGTTGTTGAAGAGCTTGATGGAGATTTTGCATTTGCATATTATTCAAAAATTACAGATAAATTATTTCTCGCAAGGGACATTGTGGGTATTAAGCCTCTTGTGTATAGTTTTAACAGTAAATCAAAAGGAAGATCAAAAGGAAAATCAAAAAGATTTGGCTTTGCTTCAGAAAAGAAAGCGCTTAATGCGTGCGAAAAGGGCTATATTGGAGCGGTTAACCTCAATCCAAGGCAAATATTAGAATATGATTTAAAAAAGAACAAAATCACTCTTTTTCACCGGAAAATTAATTCAATTAACAACCAAAATTACAAAAAGTCAGAAGTAATTGATGAAGTCAGAAAAAGACTTGTTTTTAGCATAAATAAAAGAATTCCGCAACAAAAGTATGGATTGTTCTTTTCAGGCGGGCTTGATTCTTCAATAATTGCGAAAGTTCTTGTTCAAAGCAAGAGTAATTTTGAAGCTTTTTTTTCATGTGTTCTTGACGAAAAAAATGGTTTTGGAAAGCCAAAGGATTACGCTTCAGCAATTAGCACAGCCAGCAGTATTGGTTTGAAATTAAATTTAACAAAAATTTCTGTTGAACAATTGGAAGCTGTCCTGCCAAAGATAATTTCGCTTATTGAATCAAGTGACCCAGTTAGGGTTTCTGTTGCAGTCACAATTTATTTTGCCGCGCTTGAAATGAAAAGAAATGAAATAAAAGTTGCTTTCTCAGGGCTTGGGGCGGATGAGCTTTTTGGCGGGTACGCTCGTTTTAGAAATTCAACAAATATTAACAAAGATTGTTACAGCTATTTTATAAAATTATATGAAAATGATTTGTATTTTGAGGATATTATTTGTATGAATAATTCAGTGGAATTAAGAGTCCCGTTTTTGGATAAAGATTTTTCGCTTTTTGCGCTTGGATTGGGGGAAGAATATAAAATTGATAAAATAACTGGGGAAAATAAAAAGGTTTTAAGAGAAGTTGCAAAGTCGCTTGGGCTTGAGGAAAAAATATGCTCAAGACCAAAGAAGGCGGCGCAATATGGGAGTAATTTTGACAAAGCGATTGAGTTTCTTGCGAGAAAAGATGGGTTTAAATCAAAGGCTGATTATTTGAAATCATTGCAAACTAAAAATGAATTGCGGATAAATCCAGTTTCAACTATTCAAAGTTTGACAAATATCCAAAGTTTGACTAATCAAACTCCAAATAATCCGCTTTTAGTCAATCAACTTTCAGTACAAAAAAGTATTTCTGTTGCCGCGCTACTTTCCACTGGAAAAGACTCTGTGTACGCGCTTTGTTTGATGCAAAAACAAGGGTATTTGATAAAGTGTCTTATTACAATTGCTTCCAAAAATAAAGATTCTTTTATGTTTCACACTCCTACTGTAAATCTCGCAAAACTTCAAAGCATTGCGCTTGGCATTCCACTAATAGTTGGGCAAACTGCTGGAATAAAGGAAAAAGAATTAATTGATTTAAAAAAAACAATTGTGCTGGCAAAGCAAAAGTATGAGATTGAGGGTATAGTTTCTGGGGCTTTGTATTCTAATTACCAGCGTGAAAGGATTGAAAGTATTTGTGAAGAAATTGGTTTGAGGACTTTTGCTCCACTCTGGCAATTGGATCAAATTGATTATCTTAAACAACTTATCTCAACCGGACTTGTAATTATGATAACAAAGATTGCTTGTTTTGGTCTTGATGAGTCCTGGCTTGGGAGAATGCTTGATAATACTGCAATTAATGAACTTGAAGTATTGCAAAAAAAGTATAAAATTAATCCTGCCGGCGAAGGCGGGGAATATGAATCACTGGTACTTGACGCCCCATTTTTTAAGAAGAAGATTTGCATTGAGTTTGAAAAGAAAATGAGTAATGAGTTTACTGGAGAAATAATAATAAAAAAAGCAGGGCTTGGGGATAAATAGCTAAATAACAAATAACTTTTTGTAGTTTAAGTCATTATTCATATCTTAGCGCCGCTACTGGATCAAGCTTTGCCGCTCTAAATGCTGGAAGTATTCCTGATAATAGTCCTACTAGCATAGAAAATGCGAGTGCGCCTAGAGTTATTTCTATTCCAAAGTAAGCCACGAGTGAGAAGCCCATTGCCCCGCCTACTGCTGCAACTATTGTTGAGAGAATGTACCCAAGAATTATCCCGATTAGTCCGCCTAGTCCGCCAATAAATGAAGCTTCTAAAAGGAAAATCATTAGTATTTTGTTATTAGAAGCTCCAAGCGCTTTCATTATCCCGATTTCTTTAGTTCTTTCCATTACTGAAGTAATCATTGCATTCATTATTCCAATACCGCCGACAATTAAAGAGATTCCTCCAACTCCCGCAAGAAAGATTGTAATTAGTCCGAGGATTGAGTTTATTTGTTCAAGAATTTGTTCTGAAGTTGATACAGTAATACTTTTTTTACCATACTTTTTTTCTAAATCTGCTTTTATCATATCAGCCGCGTTTTTCACATCTTCTTTTGCAAATGTTTTCACAAAAACAATTGTGGGTTTTAGTTCTGCCATACCGTTCATTCTTTGGAATGCTTCAAGCGACATATAAACTGCTCCTGAAGTGCTTGGTCCGCCCCCAAAAGAAGAGGTTTGTTTTTTTAATATTCCTACAACTTTATACTCTTGTCCGTTTAATAAAATAATTTTCTTTTCGTTTAACTTTCTGTCAAACAAATCGTTTGCTACTGAATCGCCAATTAGCACTCCGCTTGAATCATTTTTTGAAATCATTCTTCCATTCTGGACATCCATAAAGCCCGTGCTGTCAAAAATTCCGGCTTTTTTTGCATCGACCGCACTGACTGAAACACCTATTTTCTGATTATTAAACTCCATTATTGCAGCCGAAGAATATATTGGTATGACATCTTGAACTCCTCTGACTGATTGTATTTGATCAAGATCTGATTGAGTAATTGAACGGGAAACTCCTGCAGCACCGCTCATCATGCTTCCGGGAATAATAAAAATAGTGTTTGTACCCAATTGTTGGAATTGTTTTTCTACAGAAACGCTTAAACCCTGCCCTATTGAAAGAAGGCTTACAATTGCGGCAATTCCAATTACTACTCCAATTAATGTAAGAAATGTTCGTATTCCCGCTCTTCGAAGATTCTTTGCTGAAACTTCTACAATATCCAAGTCAAGTACCATAATATATCACTAATAAACAACAAATTCATTATTTAACTAATTTTTTATACAGATAATTTTTTATTTAGATAATTTATTATTCAAATAATTAATTATCAAAAACAATATCATTGCTCAAAAAACTCAATAATTATTTTTTCTTTTTCAAGAATTGTTTTATCTCTTTTTCATCAATACTATTTAATTGACAGACTTTCTTTTCATTATCTCCAATTATTTTTCCGTCACGGAGAAAGATTCTTTTCTTTGCTTGTTTTCCAATACTTTCATCATGTGTTACCACAATTATTGTTCTTTTTTCTTCATTATGCAGTTTTGATAATACTTCCATTACGTGCGCTCCCGATTTTGAATCAAGGTTTCCTGTAGGTTCATCTGCGACTATTATTTGAGGGTTCATGGCTAGGGCTCTTGCTATTGCTACTCTTTGTTTTTGTCCGCCGGAAAGCTGGTTAGGTCTATTAAGTAACCTGTCGTCTAAGCCGACATCTTCAAGCAGCGCTTTTGCTCTAGGTTCTCTTTCTTTTCTTGGCACCCCATTAATCCACAGTGGAGTCATTACATTTTCTAAGGCATTAAGTTTTGGCAATAAATTGAATGTTTGAAAAATAAATCCTATTTTTTTTCCTCGGTAAGAAGCTAGTTCG
>JAPLVQ010000142.1:1838-12342 GCA_026397035.1 Candidatus Iainarchaeum sp. | reverse complement strand
TGGTTGCTACCCCATCAATAAATACTTCTCCGCTGGTCGGCTTCATCATAGTAGTAAGAATGTCTAAAAGAGTAGTTTTTCCTGAACCAGAAGGACCCATTATTGAAACGTAATCTCCCTGACAGATTGTTAAATCAACTTGATTAAGTGCGGTAATCTCATACTCGCCCATCCCGTAAATCTTTGAGACTTTCTCTACTCTCACAACTTCGCCCGAACGCATAACAATAACCTTAGGATAATTTGGTAAGTTATTTTTGCAAGACTGCTTACCCGTATAAAAACTCATATTTTAGATTTTTAAACATACGTTTTAAAGAAAGCAAGAATTATTCATAATAAGATATTTATTCAAACAGTTTCTTGTTTTCCTTCATCCAATTAAAGGTTTCCTTAATACCTTCGCGAAAAGTTGTCTTTGGTTTCCAGTTAAGTTCTTTTTGTGCTAGTCGGGTGTCAAGGACTATATCTCTTATTTCTCCTTTTATTGATTCAGTATGAATTGCTTCAATTTTTGTTTGGGAAAATTCCTTTAGGAGAGCAAATAATTCATTAACCGAGGTTTGTTCGCCGTTTGCGAGGTGGAATAATTTGTGTTCGGGAGATTTAGTCATGTTTGCCACAATGAATTCTGCTAAATCAAGTACGTAAATAAAGTCTCGTGTTTGGTTACCATCGCCAAAGATTTGAGGTACTTGGTTTGTAAGTATCTTCCAGGAGAATATTGGGGTAGCTCTGTTTGATTTTGGATTATCCCGCGGACCGTAAACATTTCCAAAACAAAAAATCAAGTAATCAATGCCGCAAAGCTGATTATACAGCCAAACATAATGTTCAGCGGAGTGTTTAGATATGCCGTAAGGCGAAGAAGGATTAAGAGGATGATTTTCATCTACGGGTAAGTACTTTGGCTCTCCCACTCTTGCTCCCCCAGTTGAAGTGTAAATAATTTTTTTCACTTTGAATTTCTTGCATGCTTCAAGAACATTAATTGTTCCAATAATATTAGTCGTCGCATCAAAAATAGGATTTTCAATAGAATATCTTAGCATGGTTTGTGCGGCTGTGTGAATTACTATTTCAGGGGTTTCTTTGTGAAAAATAGTATCAAGGCTTTTTGTAATATCTGCTTGGTAGAATATTGCTTTAGGATTTACAAAGTCCTTTCTCCCAGTGGAAAGATTATCAATTACAACCGTTTCATGCCCAGCCTTAATCAGAAAATCAACTATGCGGCTTCCAATGAAACCTGCTCCTCCAGTAACAAGAACTTTCATGTAAATAAAAGCGTAGAAATGGGTTAATAATCAATTAGTACAAAATTACAGTCACAAAATAACTGATTGGTAAAAAATGCATCAATTAGATAAAATTCTTTTTATCCTTTCCTTCTAAAAGATTAATTTAGAAGATCAATTCTTCTTATTTTTCCAAGACGAAGAGTTTCAGTGCCATCAACTGTGTCTAATTTAATATGACTTTTATCGGCTGAAATTATTGTCCCTTCTCTTTCATTTCCTCGGATACTTGTTACTTTTATTCTTGAACCTATTGCGAAACCGTCTACTAACGGATGATACCCATGTAATATCAGCAAATTTCCTTTTCTTTTCAAGTAAGGCATATTAGTTTGCGGTTTTTCAATATATCTGCCTTGTTCTCGTAATTCTCTTATTCGTTGAATATTTTTAACACGCCTCATTTGAGTAGGGGAAAGGATTCTTCTTGCAAAACCTTTTAGACCGGTTTTTCTATTTTTCATTGCTCGTTCAAGACTTTTTTCAGCCTTGACTTCCTTTTGTGACCCTAAAACATCAAAAAATACGACCTGTTGACCAGTATCCCCTCCAGCTCTATATGAAGTATTTGCTTTCTTAGCAGAAGCATAAGCAGTTAATTTTCTATTTACAGGTTTTCTAAATAATGGTCTCATAACTAACAACATGTTCTGCTTAGCATATATTTAACCTTTTAGTTGTACCTGGCGGTGTAGAAATTTTGGTGGGGATAGCGAATAAAATCCAAGCTTATGTTTACGAGCTCATATTTAAATAGAAGATTTGGAATATCTATTTAGTGATAACTAATATGACCCCTTTGATAAAGCATGTTGAGCCGCCTAAAAGGAAAGTGCTTAGAGGGGATGACATTGCTAATTTTCTTCGAGCGCTTAGCAAAAAGAATGCCGGCAAGCATACAGAAACAGCGCCGGTTAAAAATCGCCCCACAAACTATTCTATAAAACACAAAAGAGGACTGCAAATAGAACATGTTTCGGCACTTGATACTTCACAGTATAGAGCTGAAGAAATACTTGCTGGACGTGAAGAGGATAATTTAGAAGCAAACCAAAGGGGTTTAGTTAAAATAGACCTGGGTAATATTTATAGAGAAATAGGCGACTCTAAACTTAATGCAGAGCTTCAGCAAAGATTTGGAGCAAGAGATATCAATAGATTACTTTTTAGATTAAACCCTAAAATACTGTCACCAGTTCTTCAGGAACGGATTAGCGCCCAGCATCATGCAATAGGAGTTCTAAGGGATAATGCACGTGCCATTTGGTCGGTTATTTGGTACACAAGGTCCGCTGAACTTGAACCAATTTTTAATGCTATTAAAGTACACAAAAAGGTTTTGGCTAAATTCGAAAGCGAGGAAGAACTGGATAGAGTTATTTTTGAACTATCACAAAAAACTAAACTTCCTGGCTGGCTAATATTAGAAAAGCAGGCTAATGATTTACTTTCACTCCACTCAAACATACTTCGCTGTCTAAAAGCTCCTGAAGCACTCTGTGCGCTTGCTCCCAGCATTGAAGAAACGGCACAACACATCCGCAAAACTTATGGGCATCTAATAAAAGAAGATGCTGAAAATAAAAAGTCGCTGGAAGCAATAAGAAAACTTAAACAACGCAAGGAATAAATCCAGAAACTAATAAGTATTTTGAATTCTTTTAATAAAGTGTAATTGGAATTGTTTATTCAAGATTTGCATGGTTTTGTTTCATTATTTCTTCAGTTATCTTTTTCTTTTTCATTATTCCAAGGATTGTTGCTTCAAGGAAAATGAACGCACTTTGCTCAAAAAGGCTCCCTAATGGCTGAATGCTTTTGCCGCTTTTTTTTGTTTTCGATTTTAGTATAATTACAATACTGCTTATTTTTGCGAGACTACTTTTTTCATTGGAAGTTATTATTATTGTTTTTGCTCCTTTTTCTTTTGCTTCAAGCACTATATCAATAATTGTTTTTGTCTCGCCTGAACCTGATAAAGATATTAATAAATCATTTTTTGTGAGCGCGGGGGTTGTCGTTTCTCCTACAACATGGCTTGTTAGCCCAAGTTGTATTAATCTCATTGCAAATGCTTTTGCGATTAATCCCGAACGTCCTGCTCCTAAAATAAACACTGACGGAAAATCAATCAGTGCACAAACAAGATTTTTCTCGCTCTTTTCAGGATTGTTTTTTAATACTTTGGAAATTTCTTTGAGTATTTTTTCTTCGTACCAAATATATTTCATAAAAATCACATAAACCAATTATTTTAATTTTTTACAAATCACTTAACTCTTTTAATTTAATCATTTTGATTTACCAAATAATTTCTGTAATCTAATTCGCAAACTTTCTTAATCAAATTGCTTAAACTTAACTAACTCTTTCACATTAATTGTCCTAACTTAACTCTAAAATTCTTTCCTTTATATGTTTTGCTGCATTTCGCTGGTCTTTTGAGTGAGTAACGGCCCCCCCGACAACAATTACTGCCGGTTTGTATTCCATTACCGCATCAAGCGAAGATAATCCTATCCCGCCGGCTGTCCAAATATTAATCCCTTTTATTTTTGATGCTTTTGCGACTTCCTCAAGCGGTGTCTTTCCTTTTTTTTGGTCGTCTATTGCTGCATGAACTTCAAAGTTCACTGCGCCGATTTTCTTTAGCTGTTTTATCCTCAAAACTACATCCTTACACCCGATTAAATCTACAACAACTTTATCCACCCCATTCTGGAGTACTCCTTTTACTGTTTCATCAGAAGCTACTCCAAGAACAGATACATATTCTCCGCCATATCTTATTGCAGGGCTTGATTCAAAGTAACCTGCATCCATTGTTTTTAAATCAACAAATAATTTTCTCTTGAATTTTGAAAGCTTTTCTATTATTTGTTTTTCATTCAGAGCTTTAACTAGAGGTGTTCCTATTTCTATTATATCTGCATAATCTTTAACTTGTCTTGCGGTATCAAGCGCTTGTTTTTCATTATCAAAATCAAGAGCTATCTGAAGCCTTGTTTTTGACTGTGAAGGAGGAGTATTTTTACCTATTATTAAATCAAATTTTTTATTTGAGAAAATTCCATTTCCAACTACCCCGTTTATTCCATCAAGAAAGCGTTCCAATTCAGCAAAATTAGTTCCTGTTTTTGGGGTTATCTTCAAGAATGAATTTATCTTTCCTTTTAGTAAAGCGTTTGTTTTTGGAACTTTTTTAACGTTTAACCCGACTTTTCGCAAAAGCTTTATCGTTGTGTTTAAAAAAGGTTTTTTAACTTCAACAAATACAATGTGGCTTTTATTTTTCAATTTACTTTCACCTGCAATAATAATTAGCTTCTTTGCCGAATAGTCTAGTTCTTTTTCTTTTGTAAAACCAAATGCTCCTGCTCCTTTTATTGCAATTAACTTTCCTGCTTTTTTTACAAAACTGTCCGCTCCATCAAACACACTATCTGGACGCCCTTTTTCAACAACAAATAGTCCTCTTTTTTGCAGTATTTTTCGGGCATTCTTTGATACGCAAACAAATTCAGCTTTATTTGTTTTGTTTATTATCCCTGCAAGAGTATCAATAGTTGTGCCCGAACCAAGCCCAACAAGCCCTTTTGATGGAACTAGCTTTAATGCTTTTAATGCAGTATTCTTCTTTTCGTTCTGATTAACGAAATTGTGTTTTATAGCCATTCACGTACACCTTCTGCTAGTTCAGGAGCAATATCAATTACTTCAACAGGGTTTTTTAGGGTATTAGTCGCCCCAACTTTTATTTTATTTCTCCTTAGTTTTTCAAGTGCGCCTTCCATAAACAAGCCATGCACGCAATAGCACTCAATTTTTTTTACTTTTTCTTTTTTAAGGGCTTTAGCTGCTTCTATTATTGTATGCCCTGTGCTAATTATATCATCAATTATAATTGCTGTTTTTCCTTCAAGCACAACACTTCCTCGTTTTATTTCTACTTTTACCTGCCGGCTTGACTGGCGAGTTTTGTTTGCCACAACAAATTGTTTTCCAATGTTTTCTGCTATTGCTTTTATCCATTGTTTGCTTTCAGCATCCGGTCCAACCAGCACAGCGTCCATTTTTGAAAAGTAATCCGAAAGTTTTTTTGTTGCAGTTAATTTTTGTGTTTTGCACCTAAAAAATCCCCTCATTGATTCGACTCTGTGCAAATGCGGGTCTATTGTTATTATCCCGTCAAATAAACTGCTCACAAAATCAGCTATAATAAAACCCGATACGGCTTCTCCGTTGTGAAATACATGATCCTGCCTTAAATAAACCATGTACGGTGCAATTAAATATATTTTTCTTGCTTTTAATTTCCTTAGAGTTTTTGCTGCAAGCAAAAGCACAGAAAGTATCTCATTTGGTTTTTTTGCCAAATCCGCAAGCAGAAATATTTTTTTTCTTTTCACAGAAAAAGGAAAGCGCAAATATGATTCATTATCAGGAAATGGTTCAAGAATCGCTTTTTGATATTCTATTCCAGCTAAGCGTGCAACTTCTTTTCCTATGTGATGATTAATTTCAATTAGAATAGAATTCATGCCAGAATAAAGGAAAAGTAATATAAATACCTTTTCTATGATACTTATCAAAGGGAAGCATTGTGGAAAAATGGATTAATGAAGATAATTCTTTTGCAGGGGTTGTGGTAAGTAAATAGCTTTGTTCAAAAAGCAAGGCTTATATTTTGCAAGATTGTAATAAGTGCATGAAAATTGTTAAAATAAAAAGACCTTGGGGCGGGTTTGAGAGGTACTGCTTGAACAAGCAGTGCACTGTAAAGCTGCTTGAAATTAATCCCCATGAAGAGTTGAGTCTTCAAAGTCACAAGAAACGAAGTGAATTTTGTAAGATTATTAATGGTCCTGCAGTAGTAACCTTGGGTAAAAAAAAGCGGATTATAAAAAGCGGGAAGAATGTGTTTATAAAAAAGGGTGTGAAACACAGAATTGGCGCTAAAGAAAAAAAGGTGCTTTATCTTGAAATATCTTTTGGAAAATTCGATGAGTTGGATGAAGTAAGGTACTCGGATGACTATGGGCGAAAGTAGTGCTTTTTGAGTTATTATTTTTTATTAAAGGCAAGGTCTTTATTATTTTATCCTAAGCGGTGTTTTTTTATTGCTGAGCCGATAAGTGTTTTCTTATTTCTGATTCAATTAACCGTTTTTTCTTCATTAAAAGTTTTTTTTTCTTTGCTCCCATAGTGAGTCTTATTAGCGGTTCGTTTTTTGAGCCTCTTATATTAAACCACCAATCGCTAAAATCAACTCTTAATCCGTCAAGATTGCTTCTTTTTCCGCCTTTAATTAGTCTTGAAACGTCTTCAATTGTTTTGTTAATGTTATTCACCGTATAATTTGTTTCATTAAGCAGATGATTTTTCATAAAAGGTTTTGCAATTTGGGAAAGTGGTTTTTTCTCAATAGAAATTATGCTAAGAAGAATTATGATTGGCATTATGGATGATTCTGTATAGCCGCTTTCTTTGAAGTAATTGTGCCCTGAAATTTCTCCGCAATAAATAGCTTCGTGTTTTTTCATTTTTTCTTTCACATTAGTGTGGCCCACTTCTACCATTATTGATTTTCCGCCGTTAGCTTTCACAGTATCTTTTATTATCCAGTCGCTTCGAACATCATAAAGCACAATTCCTTTGCCTTTTTCTTTAAGAAGGAAACTTGCGATTAACGCAGCAATTGTTGAATTATCTAGTTTATTCCCTTTTTCGTCAAAAAAGAATGTCCTGTCCCCGTCAAAATCAAAAGCCACTCCCAAATCTGCTTTTGTTAAAATTATTTTTTCGCTTACTTCTTCTCCTTTGTCAATTAGGGGATTTGAAATATGCCATTTTTTCGGGTTTATTTCAATAATTTCAACTTTTTTTTCTTTAAGAATACTTTTTAGCAGTTTTCCTGAGCGATTTCCGCCATTATTGATTACTATCTTTGCGGGCATTATCCCTCTGTCAAATTGAAGTACACTCTTTTTGTATTCGCAAAGAATACCGGGTTTAATTACCTTTCCTTTTGTACTTTTTTGTTTACTTTTTAAAGTTATATTCTGTAAGCTTCTTAATTCTTGAAAACAATTTTCATCAAACTCTTTTTTTACTTTATCAAGTCCATTTTTCATCCCTTTTGTTAATCCATCCTTTCCTATTATTTTGAATCCATTATATTCTATCGGGTTGTGTGATGCTGTGACAAACACTCCTGGAGAATTATAAAAGCGTGCTGCAAAATAAGCCAGTGGGGATATTGTATCTTCAAGTTCATAAACGCTTGCGCCGGACTCAAGTATTCCTTTTCTTAATGCGCGTTCTAGAGTTCTGCTTGAAGGTCTTTTGTCCCTTCCAAGGATATAATACTCTGATTTGAATGTTTTTGCAATAGCATTTCCTATTTTTTTGGCAAACTCTGGAGTAATTTGCTTTCCAACAATTCCGCGGATATCGCTTTCCCTAAACGCACTTGGAAAGCCTTTCTTATATGCGCTTGGAAGGCTTTCTATTAATGCAAGAGGACCTTTTGTCTTGTTTTTCATAAACAGAATACATGAAGCATTCCAAGTTTTTAAATGATACCCTTTTTCAAAAATACTGTTTTTTAATAATTTTAAGGAAATCAAATAGGGTCTTATTAAGAGAACTAAAAAGCGCTTAACACTGTTTTTTTTACTGAATTTAAATCAGTTACGAAATGCTTAAATAACCATTAACACCAATCTCATTACAATTCTGGTGTTTGTGGGATGAATTCTTCTTTAGAAGGTAAAGGATTCTTTGTTTCAGACACTCGAACCTTTTTTATTTATAAATCCGGCGTGGAACTTGTTGCTGCTTCAGGATATATGCCTGATGATTTCAATTTAAAGCCTTTAAGGATTGATATAAAAAAGGTTAAAGAGCTTGTGCTTGACGCACAGGATTTGAGGATCTCATTATGGAATAAATTATATTTAATCACATTTAAGGCAAGAAATATTGCAGGAAAATTTGACTCGTACTTAATTAAAACAGATAATCTTTTGAAATGGGAAAAAGCTGGTGTTTTTGATTTAAAAGAAACGTCTGTAATTCTTTTTGACGAAGAGAAAAAGCGTTATCTTTCATATTTTGGGGATACAAACATTAACATTGCTTTGTCAAAGGATTTAAAAAATTGGAAAACTCTTAATACCATAATTGAGCCAAGAAAGAAATATTTCGACACTGGAAAACTAACTATAGGGACCGCTTCAATAACTAGCGATGGAATAATTTTGTTTTATTACTCAAAAAAAAGCAGTGCGTTTAGTGTTGGCGCTATTTTGTTTGATAAAAATAATCCGGAAAAAATGCTTTGGCGTTCAAATACTCCTGTTTGGGAATCTGCTCCAAAGAAAAGCGCGCTTTCCCCAATTGGAATGGTTTATTCTGATAATAAATTGAGTTTGTATTGGAATACTAAGAAAGGATTAATGTTTTCAAGTTGCAAATTTACTCACAAACCCACTTTCCCATTTCTTGAGAAGCATAAAGAGAACCCGATTATTTCCCCAGACGCTAATAATCCTTGGGAATCGGAGTATACTTTTAATGCTGCTGCCGTGGAGCATGANNNTGGAGCATGACGGCAAGATTCACTTTGTTTATCGGGCGACTGGAAAAGAAATGGTTTCGGTTTTTGGGTATGCCGCGAGTATGGATGGGCTAAATATTGTTGAACGGCTTAAAGAGCCTGTTTATGTTCATGTGTGTTCCTCAAGACCCGAGGATGTTTCAAGCGAGTGGCGTTCGGGTTATGGTATTGCCGGTTGTGAGGATCCAAGGATTACAAAAATTGGGGACAGATTGTATATGTTATACACTGCTTTTGATGGGCATCCTAAAGTAGCTATTTCCTCAATTAAAATTGATGATTTTTTGAATAAGAGATGGAACTGGACAAAACCAGTAGTCATTTCTCCGCCTAATGAGGTTCATAAGAATTGGACTATTTTTCCTGAAAAGATTAAAGGCAAGTATGCTATTCTTCACAGTATTAATCCTGAGATTGCGATTGAATATTGTAATAGTATTGACTTTGATGATAAGACTTGTATTAAGAGTAAATATGCTTTTGCTGAAAGCAAGAAAACTTGGGATACTAGGATAAGAGGGATTGGTCCTCCTCCAATTAAAACTAAGGACGGCTGGCTGATACTTTACCATGCTTTGGGTAATCAGTATCCTGGGAAGTACTTGCTTGGTGCGATGATTCTTGATTTAGAGGAACCTGAAAAGATTTTGCATAAGTCGATGAAGCCGATAATTATTCCTGACCAGGATTATGAAAATAATGGGTTCAAGCCGGGAATTGTTTATTCCTGCGGGGCGGTAATTAAAGATAATAATTTAATTGTTTATTATGGCGGGGCTGATTCTGTAACCTGCGCCGCTAAAGCTAATATTGATACTTTTCTTGAGCAATTAAAGCTTGGGCAGGATATTATGCTTAAGCCTTTACGTATGGCGTTGTCAAAGTGATTTTTATGGTGATGCTTGAGCGTTCCTTTCATAATCCTCTGATAATGCCTGATTTGGATGTTGAGTGGGAGAGCGAAGCTACTTTTAATTGCTGTCCGGCGGTTTTTGAGGACAAGATTTACTTGGCTTATCGTGCTATTGGAAGTTCACGCATAATTCAAAATTATCCTTCTACTGTTTCTACAATAGGGCTGGCAGAAAGTACTGATGGGATTAATTTTAAAAATCATAGACAACTTATTTCTCCAGAATTTGAATGGGAAAAGTATGGTTGTGAGGATCCAAGAGTGACAAAGTTTAACAAGAAGTACTATATTTTTTATACAGCATTGTCCACTTTCCCTTTTTCAGCACAGGGAATTAAAGTAGGAGTTGCGGTAACAAAAGATTTTAAAAAATTTGAAAAACACCCTGTGACTACTTTTAATTCCAAGGCAATGGCGCTTTTTCCAAGCAAAATTAATGGAAAAATGGCTGCTCTTCTTACAATAAATACTGATGCGCCTCCGGCAAAGATTTGCATTGCATATTTTGACAAAGAGAATCAGATTTGGTCTGATACTTTTTGGAATAATTACTTTTTTTCAACTAATGATTTTGCTCTTCCGTTGCAAAGAAGTCCCGAGGATCATGTGGAGCTTGGTTCTCAACCTATCAAAACAGATAAAGGCTGGCTGATTTTTTACTCTTATATTAAA
>JAPLVQ010000142.1:0-1811 GCA_026397035.1 Candidatus Iainarchaeum sp. | reverse complement strand
AGAGTTTCGTGTCGAGGCGGCTTTGCTTGATTTAAATAATCCGCAGAAAGTTATTGGTTATACTAAATTTCCTCTTTTGATTCCAAAAAAAGAATATGAACTTTATGGGGTTGTGCCTAATATTGTTTTTCCTTCGGGCGCGATGATTAAAGGGGATACGGTTTTTGTTTATTATGGGGCTGCGGATACTAATTCGTGTCTTGCGACTTGTAAAGTTAGTTCTCTTCTTGATTCAATTCTTCGTCCGGGTTATGCTGAAGTTAAAAGGATAAAACAAAATCCATTAATTGCACCAAATTCGGGACATGTTTGGGAAAGTAAAGCCACTTTTAATCCAGCTTCTTTACTAATTGACGGAAAAACTTACTTAATGTACCGTGCGCTTTCTCAGGAGAATATTTCTACGCTTGGTTTTGCGCAGGTTCGAAATGATTTTTCCGTTGAAAGGTTAAATGAACCTGTTTACGTTTCCCGCGCTAAATTTGAAGAAATGGGTTGTGAGGATCCAAGGCTTGTTCAAATTGGGGGTACAAGAACTATTTACATGCTTTATACAGCCTATGACGGGAAACTTCCAAGAGTGGCGATTACTTCTATTCGTGCTAAAGATTTTGTTAATAAGTGCTGGAAATGGACTTTACCAAAAATTATTTCTCCTCAAGGAGTTGATGATAAGGACGCGTGCATTTTTCCTGAGAAAATTAACGGGCATTACTTTGTTATTCATCGTGTGAATAATTCAATATGTATTTCGCGCGAAAAAGATCTTTTGTTCAAAGATAAAACGCTTGATTTGAACGTGTTAATGCTTCCTAGAGAGAATACTTGGGATGACAAAAAAATTGGTGCTTCATGCCCTCCAATTAAAACAAGCGAAGGCTGGCTTTTGCTCTATCACGGAATATCCAGTCATGATTATATATATAGAATTGGGGCTGTACTTCTTGATTTAAATGATCCGACAAAAATTCTTTCAAGACTTAGTTATTATATAATGGAACCAGAAGCTGAAAATGAACTTCAAGGAATTGTTCCTCATGTTGTTTTTCCATGCGGAACAACTCTTGAAAATGATGTCTTGACAATTTATTATGGCGGAGCAGATAAAGTAGTGAATGCTGCAACAATCAGCCTGAAAAAATTACTAAAAGAACTGGATAGGGAAAAAAACAAAAATAAGGCTAAATCTTAATTAGAAGATAAATTAGTGTTTCCATATTATTTTTTGTGTTGTCAAAAATTACACAACTTTTGACAGTGAATTTAGCAGTCTATTTATTAAGTTGTTTGATTTGTGAATAAATTGGGGAGTTGTTGTGAAAAATTTTTACTGGGTTATTATACTTATTTTAGTGATTGGTTTTTCAACAAGTGCCTTTTCAGTGTCCCCAATTTTTTATGAAAGTTTTGATTCTAATCAATCTGTAAGGGACAATAATGGATATTTTACTACAATGTCTGGATCATCAGTAAACATTATGCCAACTTTCTCGGTAATAGAGCAGGGGTTTGTCGGGAATGCAGTTCATCTGAAGGGTGGCGAATTTGTGCAATATCCTTTAAAGTACAGCTCTAAGCTTAATCAAGGAACAATGGAATTTTTATTCAAGATGAATTCTTTCTTAAATAGACAGGGATTAATAGAATTGGATGGTAACTATCATACTCTTTTCCCGCAATCCGGCGCTTATGGGAGTCCTTACAATATGGGTTTTGTTTTAACAGACGGTTCATTATTTAGCGAATTAAGGGGGGGTGGGCAGGCATCGATAGGTGCTGCATATCCTGATCTCTGGCAGCATATTGCGTTA
>JAPLVQ010000174.1:6449-8517 GCA_026397035.1 Candidatus Iainarchaeum sp. | reverse complement strand
CAGCTTCAAACGCGTGTTTGGTGTTGTCACCAAACGACTCAACACCACAGTTTACACTCAAGTCCTAACCAGAATTATCCACAACAACCGAAGAAAAACCAACTACCACAATTTAAAAACAACTAATTAATACGCAAAGCCCGCTGAATAGAAATGCTTTTAAAGTACAAAAACTTATACTGTGGTTATGGCACAGTGTGCTAATACTTGAAAGGAGGTTAAATCATGGATTACAAAGGACAGTCAGCGCTTGAATACTTAATGACTTATGGGTGGGCACTAATCGTAATTGCAATTGTAATAGGAGTGTTAATCTTCGTTACAAGTGGAGCAACAGGAGGAGTAACTTGCCAAAGTAAGAGTACGTCACTACAGCTAACTGAATGGTCTGTTAAAGCAGGTACTAGCGGAATCGGATTCACTCTGAGAAACGCTACCGGCGGAACAATTACTCCAACAGGAGCAGTAGGACCACTCAGCGACACTAATGCTGCTGCATTAGTTGCTACAGTTGCAAATGCAAGTACATTCACTGTTACTGGATTAAATGCGCCAGCAGCTGGGACAAATTTGTCCAATTCGTCTACAACAGTATCATATGTAACAGCAGGCGGTTTGCCAGCAAGTGCAACAATTGTCTGCAATGGGACATTGTAAAAAGCTTTTTTGAGTTTTAGATTGGAACGGGGAAAACTGTTCCAATCTGATTTTTTTCATTTTTCATTGTTTAGTTTGCTTGGGCGTGGCTCTTTTTAGTGGCATACTAATAGTCTTTCTTTAAAAGGCACTTAAAGCCCCGAGAATTAAAAGCAAACGGGAAGTTTAGGGTGAATTATTCTAGCTGAATAAAAAATACCTTGCCAATTAATTGAAGGATAATCAGTGAGGTACTATTGAAGGTATTTCAAAATATTTATACCATTGCAAACTTCCCGAAGAACTCCGAAACAACAGTCCTGACAACAAAAAAGAGAACTATTGTGAGGACAAGCAGGAGCGGGAAGTACTTAAAGCCTTTCTTTTCCGAACCCGAGTTGATTACCCCCAGTACCATGGAAGTAAAGATGCTTGTGACAATCAGAACTATTATTGAAAACATTGTGATAAATCCTTCACTTATGGTTGAAGTGGGTATCCCTATGAGTCCAAGTGCGGGGTTTTTTGAGGAATAATCCGCCATCATTGCAGGATCGATTCCTATATTAGCCGTTTGGGAAGAAAGAACCCCTACAATAAAACTGCTGATTCCAAAAAGCATTGGAGCTCCAAAAGCGGCGGAAGCGAAGATAAGCATTACATACATTCCTGTGTTAGAATTCACTTCTTCTTTAAGCGCATTTTCTTCGCGTAAATCCGTGCTTAATTGGAGCAAAAGGCTTGCTATTTGCCCGCCGTTTCTAATCCCTTCGGCAATAAGCCACATCGTTCTTTCAAGAACCGTGCTTTTAATTGAATGAGGAATTTCAAGAAGTGCTTTTTCAAGCCTTTCCCCAACCATTATTTTTTTACTTGCTTCTTTTAGAGCGGTACTAAGGGCGCCAAACTCTGGGCGCGCACTGACAAAAAGGCTTTTCTCAGTAGTAAGTCCGGCTTTGATGTTAGATGCGATTAACTGCAGGGCATCAGGAAGAATTCTTTCAACTTTTGAGCCTCTCCCATCCGCGGCACTAGTAACCCAAAAAATCGCCCCAATGAAAATTGCGCCAAGACACCCAAAAAAAACCCCTGTGGAATAAAGCTGGTCGAGTTTCATTATTTGGCTGGCAGTAACAAAACCGATTACTGCGGCCACAATTCCCATCAGGAAAATAAAACCTGCGAACCTGTCAGTATCATAACTGAAGCCTGCGAATCGTATTTCTTTTTTGAGCCAAAAACGTAAAGGGTAAGGCACCAGTGCTGAAATTCTCTCAAACATATAATCAACTCATCAAGTTCGGGCGTTTTGATTTCATCATTCCCACAAACATAAATTCCGCTATTACTAGCGCACCCAGCATTCCCCAAAACATTATCTCAGAAATACTCATTTTTGGAAAAGAGCCGATTACAATCAAAAAAGTTATTC
>JAPLVQ010000174.1:5354-6439 GCA_026397035.1 Candidatus Iainarchaeum sp. | reverse complement strand
GTAAACCAGTGAGAGAATCTTAAGACTATTCCCATAATTCTCTATACTTATTTGCTGTTCGCGGGTTATCGAAGAAACGCTCTCCCCCAAAACATCAGTAATGTCTGAACCCGCCCTCATTCCATTCACAATCTGCCACAAAACTTTTCGAAGATAAGGGCTTGGATTTTTTACTGCAAGTTCCTGCAAAGCCACTTCTTCGGAAACACCAGTGCTAATATTATCCACGGCCTCTTTCATTTCAATGCTCAACTGTCCATAACGCCTGCTTGACGCAATCATGTACATCGAATCAAAAAGGCTCACTCTGCTTCGCAACTGAACAAGCATGGTACGCAAGGCAAAAACAAGATTGCGCTCAATTTCCCTAATCCTTTTTTTTGTCTTTATTGTCGGATAAGCAAGCATCTGAAAAAAAACTAGTAGTCCCATCACAAAGCCCACAAGAATCCCTAATATTATATAATGTGGAATCACAAGGCTTCCAATAGAAGAAGAAGTAGTTATGAATTTACTAAGAATTAAGGTTAAAAGCGCGCCAAAAATTATGAAATAAAAAATAAGGCTAAATGACATAACCGCCCCATATTCCTCAACAGCAATTCTTATCCCTGAAGTCATTAAATCATGCTCAAGCCCCGGAAACATTTTTGAAACCCTGTATCCAAATCCCTCAAAAGGCTCGGAAATCTTTCTCATTAGCGGCAGTGGCATAGGAGCAAAAGGAATCATTTCCATTTTATTCCTCCAAAGGTTTGTTTTTATTCACAGAAGAAAGAACAAGTTCAGGGTCGTTATAATAATTCGCAACCACCCTGCCAACCGAGTTTAAATCACTTATATTCTGCTTAACCATCCAGTCAAGAACACTCTGTTTGTTTTTCAATTCATTAATAACCTCATCTTTATTCATTCCAGTATGAAGAGAAAGCTCGTCAAAAAGTCTAGTGCTTTCATTATGTTTTGTAATAGAGTCATCAGAGCCGCGCCAGCGGTACAAAACATTGGCGCTCACTTCTGCTTCTCCTGTGCCATGCTGTTCAAGAATAAAGTCCCCTACTTGAAGAACCCCTCGTACTCCGAGC
>JAPLVQ010000174.1:0-5332 GCA_026397035.1 Candidatus Iainarchaeum sp. | reverse complement strand
CAAGCTTTCTGTTTCGAAACATCACAACATTTAAGTGAACCGCATCAAGCATGCTTTGAGGAATATTAATAGGGGGGTTAGTAAGTCTTCTTATTGTTTCATCAGAAGTGTTTGCGTGAAGAGTACTATAAACACTGTGCCCTGTATGCATCGCCTCAAACATTACTTCTGCTTCCTTTCGTCTCCTTATTTCCCCTACAATTATTCTGTCCGGCCTCATTCGTAAAGAGTTCACAAGAAGATCAAGCATCCCAATCCCGCCTTTCCCTTCGGCGTTTGGCTCCCTTGTCGTCATTGGAACATAATGCAAAAACTCCGGGGGACGAAGCTCTCTTGTATCCTCAATACTCAAAACACGGTGATTGGGCTGGATAAAGGGAAGACAAACACCCAAAATAGTTGTTTTTCCAGAAGCAGTCCCGCCCGAAAAAATAATATTAAGCTCAAACTCCATCGCTTCCCAAAGACATCATTTGAAATTGGAAAAAGAGTTGCGTTAACACGGTCGCCTGTTGTGAGATGCGCATCAAGCAAAGGATCAAGGGTGGTTATCTGCTTGCCCACGCGCCTCGCAATAATACTTCCATAGTTGTGAATATCCTCTTCAGAAGAAATGTAAATATTAGTCTTCAGCCAACCATATTTTTTATGATAAACCCAAACAGGTTCCTTGCTTTTATTCACTACAATTTCTTCAAGGTTTCCATCAGCAAGAATCATCTCAATCCTGCCAAGCCCGAGCATTTCATGCAAAAGCGCCCCAATGAGCTCATTCTTTGTAGTTTCAGAAACCGAAGGAAGCTCAATTGAGATTAACTGGTCCGCTCTTTTTCGAAATTTATCCTTAAGCTCATCAACAAATTTTTGGTCAAGAAGAGCATCCGCTTTTATTGAGGATTCAGCAATAATAGAATTTTTCAAATCCCTGATTAACGCCTCGGTTCCCTCCCCGAATTCAGAAAGACTCAAAAAATATTCTTTTACAAAAGACTTTTTACGCTCAATCACCCTTACTTCTGCAAGAACCCCGTCACTTGAAACGGGATAAGACTCAAGAAGCTTAAATTCAGTAAGCATATTATCCGAAGACCATTTTCCTTTCACATCTGCCTTAACCAAACAATCACCGCATTTAACTTAGTTCTATTCACTTGTGTTCTTTTTTATCCTGTTTTTAATTTCTTTTATCGCCCTCTCTTTAATTTTCTTCTTCAGGGTTAAGCCCCTTTTTTATCATTTCTCTTTTGTTTTTTTCTTTCTCAAAAGCCACACTAATTAATTTTGGAGACCCGATCAATGGGTACTCCATCCTGATTGAGCCGGTTTTTTCAAGAGTCAAATAACATTCCCTCAAACGCCTGCTGTCAATTTCAATTCTTAAACGAAGAGCTGCTGCGCTTATTGTCCCTTCGTTATTTACAATCCTCAATATTGTGTCAAAATCCGTAAATACAACAGGATTCTTTAACTGATTTTCGTAAAGCCTTTCCCCCCCTTGTGAGGGTGCCTTAATTGAAATGGTTTTTGGAAGACTATCTTTGATCTTTGAATCTTTAATAACTGATGGAATGCTATCAAGTGGTCTTTTTTCCTTTGGCTTTTTTGGGTTTGGCTTAGAAATTTCTATTAAAGAAACATCACTATTAGAAATATCTTTAGAAATATTCTGCAATGGAACTGGAGCGGGTAAAGGACTGTATGCTTTGGAAATCTCTTTTGGTTCCCCACTCTTTTTGGCAGCCTCTTTTAAATACCTCCTACATTTTGAGTCTTTTGAATTATTTATTGGGTATTCTTTTTTGGAAAACAGGTTTCTTCTAATCCAGCTAAAAAGCGAAAAACCTTTTTTATTAGCAGCATTCTTGACCTTTTTTAGTATCCTTTTTTCCCTGCAAGGCAGCTTGTTCTTTGTTATTTTTTTTGTAAATTTTGATTTTTTTTCTGCAAATGAGGGGGAGTTTTTTATTCTAATTCTGGCAATTTTACGCATTCTTCTTGAAAGGTGCTTAAGTTTTCTACTTTTTATTAAGTGTCCTCTTCGTGTGGTTCTTTTAGAGTGAACTCTCATTTTGCCATTTTTTCTTGACATAAAAAACCCTTATTTAATCCAGATTAGCTTCTTTCTTTTATATAAACAATTCCTCTAAATAAAAACCCCTATTTTTTTGGTTTAGCCCGATTTAACGAATGCCTTTTTTGAATCCGAAGAGGATAAAATCTGGGTGCCCTTAACAATAAAACCAGAAGGAGGTGCATTAAAAGTTATTCTTGTTATTATGCGCAGCTTTTTGTCAAAAAAATAATAAAAATTAAGGTCCATATTCTTTATACTAAAAGTTAGTGGAGAAGAAATACATCCGGGCCAAGTACATTTCAGCTGAAAATTATTATCCGAACCTGCAGAAAAATGTGAATATGCCCTCTTTGGCGAGACCGAACAAGAAGGACAATTAGAATCAATTATTGTAATATTATAATAAGGGTTAGGACTTGAAGGATTAAATACCTGGGTAGGGCACAAAGCGCCGTTACAGGTAAGGGAATTAAAATCGGAGACAGAAGACAAAACAATTATGTTAATATCAATTTTTTTTATTGAAGAAGTACTAAAAGGATTTGAACACTGCGAGGGATCTGATTTTGAAAGGCTTTGTTTTGTTTCGCTTAAGAGGGAAAATTGATAACACAAATTAGGAACTAAAAAATCAATGCCTCCTGAAGAACCCCCCCACTGCGCATTTTTTGGAACATTAATATCTAAAATAGTTCCCCCAAAAACATTTGAATCCTCAAAAAAAGCTTCACCCAGATTAAGATAGTCAAAAACTTCACTTAATTGGGAAGAAGCAAGGGAAGAATCAATTGAAATAGTCAGATAGTTCTGGTCTTTTTCAAGATTAAAATCAAAAGGAAGCGCCCTTTTTATGGAATCTTTTGCGTAATTATACTTGTCAAAATCCCAAAGCATTGACTCTGCATTTTCAAGCGATTTTGCTGAAGAAGAAAGTACAAGAGCCTCTTTAGGGACTTCAAAACCCCTTGAAGCGTCGCTAAGCGCCTCATTGAGTGAAAGTATTCCAAAGATAAGGAACAAAGTCATTACTGTAAACAAAAGCCCCTTATTGTTCATTTTAAAACTTACCTTTCCAAAAGTTTGAACCCTGTTTTTTCCATAATTTTTTTTATTCATAATAATTACTCCGTCCAAGCCCAAACGTCAACGACAAAGAAATTTGTCTTAAGCGAACCTGAGCAGTAAATAGAAACGATGTTATTTCCCGGGCATTCCCTAATCGCTCCCGAACGGTTAATTATTGCGTAAATCCAGCCGTTTGATAAAACGCGATTATTAAGAAGCACTTGCGAAGCGCTGCGCGCAAGAGAATTAATTGGCACCTGTCCGACTAAAGAACCCGAGTAAGGATCATCAGAGAGAAAATCAATTGTTGTTGAAGAGGCAGAAAGAATTCCTGAATTTTTTGCGTTCAAATCAATCGAAATAGTTCCTATTCCTGAAACAGATGCGCCAAGAGCCGTAAGCGAGAGGTCACGATAATTAAAATCAAGAGATACATTTGAGTCCCATGTTAGGGGCGTTCTTTGAAGAAGATTAACATCCTTCCAGTAAAACTTTGTTCCCGCAAAAGGAAGAATAAGCCTGCTTGAAGAACAGGATTCTTTTGAAGAGCACGGAATATTCATTTCAAAATGCCCTTCCCATGTATGATTGCGATCAATTGTCCCAATATTATAAGTCAAATAATTTGTATCCCCTATTTTTGAACAGATGCCTCCATTTGTATCTGTAAAATCAAAACAATTAACAACCGGCATCTGTAGGTTCGAATCATACGCCACTCCAAATAATCCCCCATAAAGACTCTCTCCAATATCAATTGCAATGAACTCAAATACTTCCTGAAGGGCATTAATATCGCCTGCGATGTAATACTTTCCGCCCGTAATTAAAGCGACGTTTTGAAGAGTAGCGAAATCAGCATCACCACCATAAGCAATAGTGTAAATTTTAATATTCTGATCATGTGCGCTCTGGGCAGCGGTTATTGGGCTTGAACCGGTATTACTCTGCCCGTCAGAGAGAAGAATTTCAAAACGAACGGAACCCTTAGTGGCTCTTGTGCCTGTCAATTCTGTTCGGGCGGTAGTAATACCATCCCCTATAGCGGTATTCCCCCCAGGAACTATTGCATCAATTTTATTTCTTAGAGTGACTTTGTTAGTGTCTGTGATTTTAAGCAGCTGCTGGTCAAGTGAAGAAGAACTTGCGAAAGTAACAAGTCCTATCTGATCAGAAGCAGATTTCCAGCCAGTATAATCCAAAAACTGTTTTGCTGAAGCCTCTACCTGATTCATTTTTGGGCCCGTGTAAATGTTGAATGTGATGAGGTAAGAATTCGTCGAAGCAATATTAAAAGCCCAGTTGTTTGAGACAGCTAGGTTTGTATAACTATAACTTGTCATGTAAGAAACTGATTGTCTTGGAAAAGAAGGATTAGTTACATCAACTCCGACAAAATAAGTGTTACTTGCAAGATATACATTTCCATCAGAATAACCCGTTACATCATAAGTAGTGCTTGGGGCAGTGAAAGTTGAAGTAAGCGAAGGGGAAGATTTAGTTGAAATATTAATAATCCTTAGCCCGCCGCCCATATCGGCAATATACGCGTAATTTCCTGAAACATAAATCCCGGTGGCATTAGTAGTGCCAAGACTCCCGACAAGAACAGGATTTAGAGGATTATTTACATCAATTATTTTTAGTCCTGCGGTTCCATCAGCAAGGTAAATATAATTTCCCAGTGAGAAAACCTCATGCGGATCTGTTGTAGGGATGCTTGACAAGTGAATAATAGACCGTGGATTGGAAACATTAAAAACCTGCATTCCTTTTCTTGCATTATGATTAGTGGTAAAAATCGCGTCGGTGGTTGATAGAGGGGCGGAATTATTGTAAGCGTTTCCTCCCGAATAGATACTGGGGGTTACTGCAGCCCAATAATAATATTTGGTACTGCTTGTCGAAGAAGTAGAAAGCACAATGTAGTAAGTGAGGGAAGAATCCAAAGAAACGTCGCTATCAAAAGTCACAGTGTAATTTGCATAGGACGTTGACAGAGTTCCTTTTGTAATTGTCGCGGTTGCAAGATTCGCTCCAGAAAGAGTCTGCCTCAAACTCACAGTAAGGTCGCCAGAAGGACTTGAATTAGTTCTTTTCAGTCTGAGCTGAATACTCCTAATAGAATTTGAAGCAGGAATAAAAGACTGCGCAGCAGTAATATCATTAGTAGGCCCTTTTCCTATCAACAAA
>JAPLVQ010000039.1:544-2957 GCA_026397035.1 Candidatus Iainarchaeum sp. | reverse complement strand
TTTGAAGAAGGGAATTAATATTGAAGAAGCCTTGAAGGCGGCAAAAAGAAACAAAATTCTGGCGAGCTTTGCCCACCCGCATGGATACAAACTTGATTCAGTATGCGAAGCACTCGGGGAAAAAAAGGCAGAAAGGCTGGTAAAGAAATACCCAGTCGGGGCAGAATACTACAATGGGATGCTCGCAAGCGCAACACATTTAATTTTTGGAAGAAGAGGAATAAATAAATTTTACGGACTCCTTGAATTCATTGATCACAATAAAGCGACAAAAAAACTGAGAATAAACAAGCCAACTAACTGGACGAAATCAAAAATGGAAAAAGTTGCCAAAGACACTGTCGAAAGAGTACGCTTGGGAATGGTTTTTGCAAAAAAAGCGCGATTTATAACAGCAGGAAGCGACGCACACTATCCGCGCGCAATAGGAAGCGCAATAATCGAATTGAAAGGAAAACCAAGAAACGAAAAAGAATTTTTAAAAATGATAAAAAATAAAGAAACACTCTGGACAAGACCAAATATATATTATGGAAACCCTGTTGACCAGGTTGGAAAAAAAGAAATCCTTCAAGGAATCTTTTACCTAACAAAGAAAAAAATACTAAAAAAGCCTAAAATTAAAATTGTGGGAAAAATTTCGGGCAAAATACTCCGAAGGAAAGGAATAAAAAGAAGAAAAAGAATATGTAAAAAGGGTAAATTCAAAAAAATCGGGCAAAAAATCAAAAAAGTTTTTTTGAGGAAAAGAAGGGCTGGGAATGAAATACGCAATAACTGAAAAAACTAATATTGAAAATATTCCCCGCGACACCGCCGAAATTCATTTAGTACGCCCGATAAAGTGGGAAAAACTTCACTTGCTAACCACTAGATGCCCGATTAAAACAATAACACTCTCAACATCATGCCTCAAGAGACTCCCACACAAAACACAGAAAAGATTAAAAGAAAAAGGAATAACAATGGGAATAGAAAAAAGAAGAGGAAGAGCAATTGATATTCCAATGGAAAAAATGCTCCAAATAATTGAACTAAGAAAAGATTATCAAACCGTGCGCGAAATCGAGAAGATTACTGGAGTACCAAAATCCACTGTGCACTATTTGATTAAATACGCTGATCGCGGGAAAATAAAAAAAGGGAATAATGTTGTTTATTTGAAGTGAAGGAAGAGAAGATACAATTTCATCACAAAATTAAGCCTAATTAACCCAATCAAAAAACAAATAAAGCCCATACACACTAAGTTACGTTATGGATCCAAAGTCTCTCATATATAACAAATATGCAAAAATCGCCAGCGAATTAACCTCAAAATATGGATATCCTGTATCAGTAATCCATCGAAACAAAAAAAGCATTGTTCCTTTTTTAACCGCTGCTGAAGACATGACCGTTTATATAGTTGCCCCAAGGGATAAAAGCGAAGAGCTAATTAAAACACTTGGGAAAGATTATCCCCAATTTAGCAGGGAATTTGAATTACAAATAACTCACCCGGCAAATGAATTTATAAAACTAATAAAAGAACGCCCAGCAATGCTCCGTGAAGGTCTTGGAGGGATGGGATTTATCACCCCTTTTATGTTTCACACCGAGATTATCGGGAATTATTCAAGAGGATTTGTTGCTGCACTAAAAGAAAATTTTGACCCGGAGCTGAACAGGCAGATTTATGAAAGAATAAAACGTCTAGCCGAATCAAGACTTGAAACAATGAGGTCAATGCGGTACGAAATAAGAAAGGCAAATGAAAAAGAAGAAAAACTTGTTGGAAAACTGGAACAAAAAGACCTTGCAAGACAAATGCAAAAAATGAGCGAAGAAATCCATGCCAACGGCTCTGAAGTTCTGATTATACTTGATAAATCAGCAAGACCGCTTGGTCTCCCGATAAAAAATATTCTAAGGGAGGCATTTAAAAGAGAGGTTCAAATCTTTTTTGTCAACCCTGAATTTGCAAAACGATTCAAAGGAGACCCTGCAAGACTAAAAAAGCTTCTTGATAGAGAACATCCTCAAATTGGAAAGGCAATTGCCGGAAAGAGAGTAAGCATTGTCGATGACCAAGTATACGAAGGGAAGTCAATTTCACAAATGAAAAAATTGCTTATGGCATACAAACCGCAAAATATTCATGCCACAGTTTTATCACAATGGGGTGCAGAACTTTCCCCAAGCTGGAGAAAACAAAGAAAGCATCATGTTGAAGAGTATGGCAAGAAAAAATTTGTTTTGGAAAGAGCAGAACTAACACCAGAAGATGCAAAAAGACTTGCAAATATGCGAAAAGGGCTCGGATTCGTTGCGGCAAGGGTTGTAAAAAATATCAGAAGAACAAAGTAATTGAGTTTTAAGTTGAAATCCACAGCCAAGACTATTTCTCAAACTTTCTTTTTAAAATCTCAAG
>JAPLVQ010000039.1:0-499 GCA_026397035.1 Candidatus Iainarchaeum sp. | reverse complement strand
ACTGCGCGGCGCCCGAATGCCCCCCGCACTCTCCGCCAAACTCCTTTTGAAGAGGAGAAAGCAAGTCAGTCATTAAATTAAAAGAATACTTTTCTTTAAATGAAGTTTCGGCGCGGGCAGAAAGGACTGTGAAACCTTTTTCTTCTCCAATTACAAGTGCAATATCCGCGCCAAGCGAAAGAAGAGCCGATGCGGCAGGACTTTGGTAGAAAGAAAGCGAACTAGTGATTACAAGCGCTTTTCCAATTTTCTTTATTTCACAACGCTGGGCGGCCTTTAGAAAAGCAATACGCTCACTTTCTTTTAGCTTACTTTTTGTAAATTCAAGAACATCGGAAAAACTCTTTTTTGATAAACGAAGAGAAGCTGAGAAAGAAGAAAACGCGTTTGGCGTTCCCACTAAAAATCTCCCAGTATCCTCCAAAATCCCTAAACAATTCCAAAAATACATGTGCTTATCAAAATGTTTGTCCAACAAATTGTACAGCACTTCGGTTGT
>JAPLVQ010000158.1 GCA_026397035.1 Candidatus Iainarchaeum sp. | reverse complement strand
GTCGTTGATGATACTCAAACGCGTATCAACGCGTATTAGGCGCCGAAGCTCGGGTACTGCGAGTCAAGAGACTCGCAGGGGGAGCGAGGCGCAAGCGGGGTTATAGGGGCAGAGCAACAGCGGAGCCCCTATCCCATTTTCATAAATTCGTTGCTCTATGCCCCCGATTAACGTTTTAAAGTAAATTTAAATACTTGTTTGTGGATATATTCTATATAGAAGATTGAAGGGAAGAGGTTTTTTTAATGAATTCAAATGAACTATATACACTACTTGAAAAACTTGGACTTACAGAGTATGAAGCAAAGACCCTTAGTACATTGTTTGTTCTAAAAGAAGCAGAAGCCCCCAGTATTTCTCGAACAGCGCAAGTACCAAAAACAAGAGTATATGATGTCCTGGAAAAATTAATGGCAAAAAACCTTATAATTGAAATTAAAGGGAGACCAAAACTTTATCGCGCAACAGAACCCCAAAAAGCAATTGACTCTTTAATACTTACTAAGAAAAATCAGTTTTCTGAGCTTGAAAAAGAAGCTGTTGAAGTAAAAAACAATATTCTTGAAGTAGACGGAAAAGAAGAAAGCGGGGAAAAAGTAATGAAAGTAAAAGACAGACAGGATTTTGAAAAAATACTCGGACAGGAACTCTTGAAAGCAAACAAAACAATACAAGGACTCACAGAAATACAGGACGAGCATGAAGTAATACACGAAGCACTTAGAAGCGCGAAACTAAAAAATGTTTCAATAAAACTTCTAAATTCATTTCAATCGAAAAGACTAAAAGAAAGCGCAGAAGTTCGTCATCATAACCACGGACTTAATGTTTTCATAATTGACGGAAAGAAAATTGTTCTTGCAATCTCTGATTTTAAGAAACAAAAATCCGATTATCATTTTACAATATTAAACGAACACCAGCCTCTCATAAACGCACTCCTGCATTATTTTGACAAACACTGGAAAGACGCGAAAAGCTACTAAATGTTTTCGGCAGAATTATTTCTAAAGCGATTTTTTTATTGGTGAGCTGGCATGAAAATCGGCATTGATATTGACGAAGTGCTTTTCGGGTACGTTGAAGCATATTGTAAATTCTATAATGAAACCCACAAAACAAAATTTTCCCCAAATGAATTTCATTCATACTCCTTTTGGGAAATAGTCGGGGGCACTAGAGAAGACATACTCAAAAGCGTGCATGAGTTCCATAAAACAAAACACTTTTTAGAAACAAAGCCAGTTGAAGGTTCAATTTGTGCGATTAAAAACATAAAAAAAGGCAATGTGCTATTTTTAGTTTCGTCAAGACAAGATAATTTATTTGATGACACTACCAAGTGGATTTTGGAGCACTTTCCAAAGACATTTTCTGGGCTTTATCTGACAAATTATTTTACGAATGATGCCTCGTGCAGAACAAAAAATGAAATATCTGTAAAACTCGGGCTTGATATTTTGATTGAAGACCAGCCTCATTATGCTCTTGAATGTGCATCTGATAAATGCACTGTAATACTCCTTGACAAGCCATGGAACAAAAACTTTAACGCGAAAAATGTAATCAGGGCGAAAGACTGGAAAGAAGCCGAGAAAATAATTGGAACTTTGCCAAAAAGCTAGTTTTTGCATGCGGACGGGTTTATCCAAACCCTCTTAAATTATTCACCCCTATTTATTTTTATGGAAGAAGTAAGGGCAGTTACGTACAAGTACGCAGTAAAGAATGCTTTTGAGCATGAGGGAAAAGCACAAATTGGGGCGGTTGTCGGGAAAGTAAAAGCACTATTTCCTGAAGTTGACTTAAAGAAAGTAATGCCCTTGATTAATGAAATAGTTTCTTTAGTAAATAAAATGCATAAAGACATACTTAATTCTGAATACTCAAAATTCAATGTTGCGGGTTGGGAGCTAAAACACGTTGAAAAGGAAAAAGCTTTGCCTGAACTTGATTGGTTTAAGCCAGGAATGAAATTAATTACTAGAGTTGCCCCAAACCCGAGCGGAGCAATGCACTTTGGGCATGCAAGACCGGCAGTCCTTACTGATGAATATGTAAAAAAATACGGCGGAGAATACATACTCCGATTTGATGATACTGATCCCAAAATAAAAATTCCTGTTCTTGGAATAGAAAAAGAATTCCTTGCAGAATTTAAGTGGCTTGGAATTAATATTGACAAAACCGTGAACGCGTCTGATAGACTTGACAGATATTATGCAGTAATTGAGAAGTTAATTTCTGATGGAAATGCTTATATATGTGATTGCGAAAGCGAAGAATGGAGAAAACTAATCTGGGAATCAAAACCCTGCAAATGCAGAACAAAAAGTACAACAGAGCAGCTTATTTTGTGGAAGAAAATGCTCGCACACGAAATTAAGGAAGAAGAAGCGGTTGTAAGAATAAAATCTGATTTGAATGATAAAGATCCATCAACACGCGACTGGTGGCTTGCAAGAGTAGTTAATGAAGTGAATCATCCTAATAAGAAAGCGCAGAATAAACACGTGTGGCCTTCATATAATCTTGCAAGCGGAGTAGATGACCATGAAATGGGAATAAATTTTATAATACGCGGACAAGAGCATGTACAAAATGAGGACAAACAAAAAATTCTTTACAAATACTTTAACTGGGAATATCCTCATACATTTTATCACGGAAAAATATCCAAAGTCGGCGACATGATACTAAGCAAGAGCAAAATAAAAGAGTTGATTGAAAAAGGCGGGCTAAAAGGAGATGATGACCCAAGACTAGCAACCCTAAAATCTTTTAGAAGAAGAGGATTTACTCCAGAAGCGATAAGAAAAGTAATATTAAGTATAGGTCTAAACCCAAATGAAGCAAAAATATCTCTTGACGCATTCGCTTCAGCAAATAAAGAAATTCTTGGGGAAGTTAATGAATATTCTTTTTTTGAAGAACCCTCAAAAGTAGAAATTATTGGAGTTGGGAAAGGAGAAATTGAAAATTATGGCGAGAAGATTAAATTTAGCGCCGGCGCTAAACTTGAAATTTTTGTAGAGAAAAAAGAGTTTGAAAAGTATTTGAAGAAAAACGATACAATAGTGAGGCTCAAAAAAGCATTTAATGCAAAAGTTGCTTCAACTGGGAAACTTGAATTTGTTTCATTTGACAAAGAAAATTACCCCACACTTTCATGGACAGGTGAAACAATTCCTGCAGAGATATTGCTGGCTGACGGGAGTATGAAAAAAGGAGTGTGTCCAAAAAGTGTTTTGAATGCTAAAGGAATAATTCACTTGGAAGGAATTGGTTTTGTTAATATAGAGGAAAAGAAAAAAGATTGTATACTGTTTGTGTACTCGTATGATTAATTTAGCGCACTAAAAAACTTTCTCCGTATTAAAATACTTGAATTTGATTGGGCAATTTGATTAATTTGATTGAATGAATCTGATAACTTATTTTTCCATGAACTCTCTTAATTTTGGGTGGGTTGAGAGCTGTTTTAATGCCTCATCGGTACGTCTTTTAAACTCGCTAATGCTAAGCCCCGTTTCAGAGATTATTTTGTCATCGGGCCAATCTCCAAAAAAGCCAAATCTTATCTTAATGAGAAGAGTAGTGCGCGGGTCTAATTCCCCCAAAACCCTGCTAAGCGCCTGTTCGCGCTCCGCTTCAATGAGCTGCGTTGCTGCGGTAGTATTTTCAATAGGAACTGTTGCGGGAGAAGCCCTTCCTGATTTTGATTTACGTCCCTCAAAACTTGATTTACCTCCCTCAAAACCCCTGCCCCAGTTTCTATCAAGAAATTGCTGTTCTGTCGCATCAATTCTTGTTTCTTGTCTTCTTCCGGCCGCGGCTTTAATTCCTCTAAGCAATGCGTTTCTGTATTCGGCATTCTGATGAAGCAATTGCAATATCCTGCTTGCCCTTTTAGATGCTTCCTTTCGTGCCTTTGGGGTTCGCGCCAAAAAGGCATGTCTTTGTCCCATTTCCCTACTCATGTTTTCAACAAGGTATTCAATACGCTTAATTATTTCATCCCTATCTGGTTTCATAACCGCGCCTGGCGCGCCTCTGGAATTATTAATAGTTTTATTGATTCCTCCAGCCGGACCATAATTACTTGTAAATGCATGAAGAACTTCATCAGGAGTGTAATTTCTAAAATAAACTCTTTGCAACTGCTCTGCGATTTGCGGCCATGTTTTTCCCTCTCTAAACAAATCCAATGCAGTTATTAAAGCAGGCATATTTGAGTGAGCCCCTTGTACGCGTTTCCACTTCCCAGTTCTTGTGGGATGCGTGGAACTCCCTTTAGGTATTCCTCGGGGAAATCTTTTTGAAAGCTGGACTAATCTTTGAGCTATCTCGCGCTGGGACGGTTTAATAATGATACTAGGATCGCTTCGCTGGCTAACTAGAAATTCTAATTCTCGTATCATTCTTCTTGCAACACCCGACTTTGGAGAAAAAGTGTAATTGATATCCTCTTGTGTAATTGGTCTGGAAGCAGCGTCTCCAATTTTTTTGCCCGCAAAATGTTTATTAAATATTTTCTTTAGAACATTTTCTCTGTTCTTTCCCCTACTTAACTCACGAATGGCAGTATGCATTATCCTTGGATTAGTAAAGGCTCCGTCCAGCTTAACCGGACCGGTTTGCTTTAAAGGATAAGCGGGTGCTTTTGGTCTTCCCATAAATAATACTTTTTAGTTAAAGTTATTAAAAAGAGTTCTTTTTGGTGTTTTTGAGCAAAAAGAATAATATGGTAATTTTTGAGCAAGGATAAGAATGGACTAACAAAGCATACTATTATGCAGATTGTTTTTGTGACCTGCTCTTTCCTTCCCAATGCTTTTCATGCCAATAATAAATAGTGGTGTTTGTTATTGCCTGTGCGCTTGCTAAACCGATGCTTGTAAAAGGATTTCCTGTGAAAACCCAAGCAACAGCAAAAGTTCCCATTGTCGCAAATACTCTAAAAGAAATGCTTTTTTTCACAGCCCTCTCCATTGAAGTGAGTCCTCTAATCAGCTCAAAGGAATTATCATATCCAAATTGAATCGGTGGAGGGCTTATGGAAAGAGGAAGCTGAACAAAAGGCTTTGAACCCTCTTTTAATTTTGCACTTGCATCCCAGCGGCGACCCCCTCCTTTTTTTATTGCGATGCTTGCGCTGCTTATTTGTGTGTCGGGAAACATATCCTATCAGCCAGAGTTGGAAACAAGGAGTTTAAAAAACTTGTTCTGGGGACGAAGCAGTTTGAAAAACAAATTTTTGGTTGAAAAAGGCATTTTGCAGTAGGGGATTTACTAAAAAGCTTTTGCTTCATTATTTTGTTATGCAAAACAGGCCAGCAAGAATAAGTTTTGACTTTACGAATAAAAGAATTCCTGCGGGAGAGGAAACTGTTGCTACAAAGTTTCACAGACTGCTTTTTAGAAAGGAGGAACTTGGGCTGGAACACTTTGAGAATAAACGCATTCCAATAAGCTATGTTAAAGAAGTTCAATTTGAAGGAACAGGACACTTAACCCAAGTGGTAAAAATTGCAAGCGGACCGGAGAAAAGCGCGAAGATTGAAAACGGGCTTGTGCAAATAGAGGATCGCCATCATCACAAATATGCAAGTGCGCATTTTATTGAAGAAACTAAAACAGTTGAAGGCAGAACTCTTGCAATACACAAGCTTCAATTAATTCACGGCCCCTTTGATGCAAAATTATTCTCACAAATGATTGGGGAAGTAGAGAAAATTGCTGTGGAAAGAGGATTTAGTGCTGTTACATTTTGCGCAAATGCTGAAGATTCAAGAATAACAACGAAGTTTAGGACAAATGGATTCGAGAATATTAAAGAAATGCATTTTGGCAGCGGTAAAGAAGGCGCCAAGTACGTTGTTTTAAGAAAAGAACTTAAGAAATGATTCAAAAAGTAAGGACCAAACTTCTCTTGTTTTTAGCCCCCAGAAATTGCGTTTTTAAAGCTTTCTAAGTGGTAATAATTTAGTTTTTAGGCTATTTTTGCCTATGAAGCTGACGCTATATATGGGGCGGTTGACGCGGAGGTGTTTAATATGGCGGATTATATAAAAATACAATTAACTGATGAGTTAAGAGAACAAACAAGCGAAATCGTTGAAAAAACGGCAAAGAAGGGAAAAATAAAAGCCGGAATAAACGAAGTAACTAAAGCAATTGAAAGAGGAACAGCGAAATTAGTTGTAATAGCAGAAGATGTAAGCCCAAAAGAAGTGGTAATGCATTTGCCTGTATTATGCGGCGAAAAGCAAGTACCTTTTAGTTACATTGCAACAAGAAAAGCACTTGGTGAAAAAGCAGGTTTGAGAACAGCAACAGCATCAATAGCAATAATTGAAACCGAAGTTGAAGCGGATTTAAAGGACCTGACAAAAAAGCTACACGAGCTTAGAAAATAATGGGGTGAATGAAGAATGGCTGACGAAAAAGGAACACCCGCAGAAGTGGTTGAAATTGTGAAAACAACCGGCGTGCACGGAGAAGTTACACAAATCCTCTGCAAAATCCTTGACGGTCCCGAAAAAGGACGTGTAAAGAGAAGAAACGCGAGAGGAAGCGTGCAAAAAGGAGACGTCTTGATTTTGCTTGATACGG
>JAPLVQ010000059.1 GCA_026397035.1 Candidatus Iainarchaeum sp. | reverse complement strand
GATTTTACGGTTGAACACAAATTTAAAGCGAGACCATATAGCGACGCTGAAGCTATTGGGTTATTATCAAAAATAATGAGCGCACAAACTACGGACTGGCATTACAACACACACCATAAAGGATATATCACTAAACGAAACGAAATCGAGAAAAAGCTTGAAGAAGGCGGGGAATTACTTAGAAACGCGAGCAACGCGAATTATTCTGAATTTGGGGAGTTAAAAAAAAGAGAAACATTTAATGCTAACGGAGCAATACTCCATGACTTGTTCTGGGAAAACTTAAGCGGAGATGGAGATTTGAACAAAGCTGGGGGACTAAAGAAAAAAATTGAAGAGGATTTTGGCTCAATTGAAAAATGGAAAAATGATTTTAAGGCTACTGCGCTAGCCGCAAAAAACTCTGGATGGGCAGTACTAGCAATAGATTTCATGAGCGACGGAAAACTAAGAAATCTTTTAGTAGACGAACACGGAGTAGGTGCTATATGGGGAGCACAGCCATTAATTGCATGCGACGTGTACGAACACGCACATTATCACAAAGACAGACCAAAAAGAGCGGGGTATATTGACAACTTTATTTTAGGACTCCACTGGGAAAGGATTGAAAAAAGGTTTAATTCGAGCAAAAAGTAGAAGTGCGCCGCTGAATAAAGCTTCATTAAAAATACTTTTCAAGCTGTGCTTCATCCCGCCTCTTTGCCTCAAAACCGAAACGGAAGACTAAGAGGATAACTAGAATTACAATAATAACAATAATCAAAAATTCCCATGATTCAAACATTTTACTACACCAAAAAACACGAAATCTACTATACAAAAATAAAGTTCCAACACCCAAATTTAAAAAAATTAATCCTTTCATAATCCTTACTAAACCACAATCACTTAATCACAACTTTATTGTTTCACCAATTCCTAAAAGCACTGGCTTTGTCTTAAGAACACTTTTCTCAATTCTGCGCTTAAAATCAGGAATATCAATTTTCTTGTCCTCAAAAATATCATACTGCATTGGAACAACATACCCTGGCTTCATTAATTTAGTCGCACGCACCGCGTCAACAACATCCATGGTTTTTGAACTAATAGGCAAAAGCGCAATATCAGTTTTTATTTCATTAAAATTATCAAGAAGAGTAGTAACACCAGCATGATAAATTTTCTTTCCGCCGCATTCAACTAGAAAACCAAGAGGGTAAAAACTCTTTGGAAAATGCGCGGTCTTTGCTTTAATTTTTACTCCGCGCAAATTAACTTCAGCATTTGAAAGAATCTGTGTTTTTAGCGTACGAGGAAGAGTAAGTTTCTGCAGAGCAACATCATGCGCAATAACAATAGAATTATTTCTTTTAGCAATCTCTTCAACTGCAATCGGATCAAAGTGTTCAGGGGTTTCATTTGTAATTAAAATAAGAGAAACATTTTTGAAGTCACTTTGCTTCGCTTTGAATTTAGCTTTCTTTTTCAAATTAGTTTTTGAAGAATCAAAAATAGGATCAATAAGAATAGAAGAAGCACCATTTGAGACCTTAAAGAAAGAATGCCCCAAATACTGCAGCTCAACCATGATACATTTAGAGTAAACAAGGTTTAAATTCATAACTTGGACAAAAATCAGGGCAAAAACCAAGGAAAAGAAGAATTAAAAGAACAAAGAAACAACAATACTTCATGGAAAAGTCCAAACTAATAAAGAAAATAGTGCTGGCGATACTTGCGTTCGCAATTTTTGCTACTACGGTAAATGCGCTTAGCTATACTACTGTAGAACACACAATAAACATACAAATTTCTCTTGAAGGAAAAGACACTGTAATTGAAAGATTTTATATTGAATTTACGGATGAAAATGAAAGACTCGCATTCAGAGAAAAAAGCATTGCGCTAGGAACAAATATTGATGAATGGAAAAAATTTGATTTAGCATTTGTGCCAAGTCTTGGCGAGAATACCACTGACAAAAAAATTTCTTACAACGAAAGCGCCAGAAACTATCTTGAAATCGATTACAGCCTCGCAGAACCCTTAATGGTAAAAGGAAAAGACGCTTCAATGCTCACCGAATACAACTTGAAAGTAAATTACTTCAATGGATTCTACCAATCCGGATTATG
>JAPLVQ010000047.1 GCA_026397035.1 Candidatus Iainarchaeum sp. | reverse complement strand
TAAAGTTTTCTTCTTCTGAAAATATTGGCTTCAAAGTAGTATTTAAACCTTAGTATTAACGTGAATAAGTGAATATGTGGGTTTTTGGGCAAAAAGCCTTTATTTTTAATTAGAACTTTAATTTGAAATAAAAACTCTAACAAATTTTCTTTTCATCGGCGAAATAGCACCGCTTGGGGAATAAAGAAGTCAAATGAAATGGATTACCACTCCATTTACTTAAAATGGGGAACAAGTTCAAATCTCGCCCTCAGCGTAATAATTTTTGGCTATTTTAACTATTGCCTTGTTTATTTAGAAATTAATAATTAAAGGGTAAGTATCTTTTTCAGCATCTTATTTATTTGTTCTTGGTGTTCTTTTTCCAGATTTCCAATCTTCTCCAATAGCCTTTTTTTGTCTATTGCTCTTAGTTGAAATATTAGAGCGATTGAGTTTTCTTTTAATCCGTTTGTTTTGGTTGGTTTGACTTGGATTGTGTTGGTGTATCTTAGTGCTTGAATGTTTGAGGTAAAGGGTATTATCAAAACCATTCCTGCATCTATCTCGTTAATTACAATAACTGGCCTTAATCCAGATTGTTCGTGTCCATTACTTTCTGGCAATTCAACGAACCATATTTCGCCTTTGTTCATTTTAGATTCTCTTCAAAATTAGTTAAGTCTTCATCACTTATTTTGTCCCATGCCATAAGCTCTTTTTTTAGTTCAACTTGTTTTTCTAAAGCGTCTAAATATAGTATTAATGCTCTCTCAACAAGTTGTTCTTCATCAAATCCGAGAGTTTTTGAGGCATTCTTTAATTTTGCATCCATTTCTTTTGATACTTCAACGTACATATAATCACTATGTTATTAAGGGTTAATGGAAGTTAAAAAACTATTCTTTTCAAGGGCCTTAAATTTGGTTTAAAGTAAATTCAGCATGACGCTGTCGTACAGGTTGTTTTAATGCGCGCTCGGCTTCAGTGTAATGATTTTCGGGTTCTTTTTTGGTAATACCCTGCTTGAAACAAAGTTTTATATGTTTCAAAGTAAATTGTCTTGGCACGAAAAGAAAGTCGGTTATTTTGTTTTTAGGCACCAGTGCGAAAGAACGATTCCTCCAAATGAAGCAATGCTTCATTGGACCCGCAAAACCAAAAAAGGTTTTGCTTGGTCGCTTCAGCGTGATCCGAGCAAAAGCTAATGCTTTTGCGGGGCGTCGTAAAAGCTGTTGCTTTTACAACGAGATGAATTTCGCTGTAAGCACCCGCTAAGCAAACTATAAGTTTGCGAAGCCTTGAAAAACACAAAGTGTTTTGCCAGGTGCACGTGAAATAACAATGAGTTCTTGCTCCGAGAAATCCCCGCGGTTTTAACCGTGAGTAGTTTAGATCCGTCAGCAGAAAACAAATATTTAATTGCAGGGAGGTTCCAACAAAGTAATGATTTACCAGAAACACTCTTAATAGAACCGAATAGGTGGGGAGGTCTCGTTCTGACAGTAACGAGTGGCTCTGAAAATTCAATAAGCGGAACCTGGGGCACTGGAGAATACGGGGATGGATTGGCTCACGGAACCTTCACATTTACTATGCAATAAAAATACGCATATTTAACCCGCGCTTTAATTTAAAGTTTTTGTTCTCATTTCTTCCAATCTCTATTTGTTATTCAGCTAATCCTCTTTTACTCTTCATAAGTGTCCGTTCTTGAGAACTCGCTTATTTCTCCTCGCAAGTTTTTTGTGAGCATTTCGCGGGCTTCTTTTGGAGTGTAATTTCCAAGCAGCCACGAGAGTTTCATGAGTGCGGTTTTTGAAGTCATGTCCTCGCAGTAGATTGCGCCTGTTGCTTCAACTTTTCTTAAGTTAGTGTAAACGTACACATTTGTCCTGCCGTTGAGGGATTGTGAAGTTATTGCCACAATGCATCCGCTGTCAATAAGTGTTTTAATCATTTTTACAAATGAATCATTTTCTCTTATTGGTGTGTGTCCTAATCCAGTAGCCTCAATAACTAGTCCTTTATACTTTTCATTTTTATAAAACAAAAGTTCTTTCTCAGTTATCCAAGGGTGTATTTTTAAAAGCCCTATTTTTGTTTCGAGTTTGTTTAGTAATTTAAATGTGCCTTTAGCATGCTCGTATTGTACCTTGTCCTTAAGCCATTTTATTTCTTTCGTTCTGTAATCAACAAGCGCAATAGGAGTATCATTTATTGGTTTGAAAGCGTCTCTTCTTGAGGGATGCATTTTCATTACTCTTGTTCCATTGATTATTGCGCAGGTAGTGTCATTAGTTGAATAATGCATGCAGGTTGCTACTCCTTTGAAGTTAGTTTTTGTAATAAAATTTGCTGCGCATATTAGGTTCATTGCAGCATCGCTACTGCCTCTGTCCGAGCTTCTTTGTGCTCCTACAATAAGCACGGGCAGCGGGCAGTTTTCAAGTTCAAAGGATAATACCGAAGCGCTATAATCAAGCATGTCAGTTCCTTGGCCGATTATTATTCCTTTAACCCCCTTTTTTATTTGTTCAGCGACAGCTATTGAGATTTTCTGATAATCTGATAGTTGCATGTCTTCCGACATCATGTTTGCGACAAATACAGATTCAATGTTAGCGATTGTGGTAAGCTCAGGAAACATTGTAACAAGATCATTCACATCAAAAGAAGCGTATACTCCGCCGGTAGAGTAATTTACTCTGCTTGCAATTGTTCCGCCTGTGTGTAGTATTGCAATTGTTGGAAGATTAGGATTTTTCTTTATTTCAAAGCTTTTTGGTTTTCCCACGCTTTTCGCCTCTCCAAGTACTTTCAGTCCCTTAACTTGTGTGGTATCAAACCCTGCGTTATATCCGCTAGAGAGTTTCACCATTAGAGTTTCATCATTAGTTGGGATTATTGTTCCGCTTATTTTAGTGTCCCCGTAAGTAAATTCGATTAGTACTCCTTCTTTGAGCGAGTGTTTTTTATAAAATTCCTTTATAGTCATATTTTCGCCTTTTCTTGCTTAATTTAATACTTTACTTTGTTACTTAGCTTTTATATTACTTTATTTTGCGCCAAAGCTTTTTATACAACCTACATGCTTGTCTTTATAGATGTTTTACCTTGTGGGGGTTTTTTGAATGGATTTGAAGTTTAAGGCGCTCTTTGGGGTGCTTTTATTTTGTAGTGTCATTTTTTTGCTTGGGTGTACTACCGAGCCGCCAATAAAGATTTGCGGGGACGGTACTTGTTCACCTGGAGAGGATAATACTTGTCCTACTGATTGCTTGGCGCCGATAAGCGGGCAAGTACTAGTGGATGTGAGTGGCGGTTATGATGCTACTGGCGATTTGTGGCTTGAGTATTATACAAGTAATAATATCTACACAAATTTAAGCAATACTTTAAGTTCTATTGTCGGAAATAAT
Source organism: Candidatus Iainarchaeum sp. (assembly GCA_026397035.1). GTDB lineage: Archaea > Iainarchaeota > Iainarchaeia > Iainarchaeales > JAAZKV01 > JAAZKV01. Next base: position 4,347 of record JAPLVQ010000047.1, on the reverse strand, counting down.
TGGTCAGCAAGCAGCACAAGGAATTTAAGTATTGGTTTTAATCAGAGTCAGTCAGTGAAAGTTCCTGTTCCAAGAGATGGCGACAGGAGAATAGTTTTGTCAAATTTGAAACAGGGTGAGTACTTTTTCACGGTTCGTTCTGATGATTATGCTTATTTCGGTCAGTCAGAAAAATTAGTTATTGACGAAGACAAGAACTATTATGTTTCTTTGAGTCTTAAACCGTCTAATCCGGTTGTGAGAATAATAGCTTATGATGAGAGTTCGAATATCTTAACAGGCACTGGTAATATTAAGGTTTATGAAGTTTTAGAAGAAAACCAGAACGGGGAAAATAATATTACTGAGAATTTAGTTTCTTCGATTGATTTTGCTGATGGGGAAGAGATTAATGGATTATTCTATTTGTGGCCTCAAGTACAGACTATGAATAGTTCTTCTCACTTCAAAGCAATAGTAACAAAGGATAATTACGCTTCAACTCAGCTTGATTACATTTCAACATACAATAAGTATAATGAATATTCAGCGGCTCTAATCAAGCCGGTTCCAACAACAGGAAACTTGAAAATAACAATAATTCCTGGGGCAGGAACAACAACTGCTGACTTGAGCCAGTTGGTTGGAAAAAAACTTTGGGTTTGCAATATGAATGTAGACTATGGTAAGGATTGTTCATATTCAGAACCAATCACTTCTGAATTTATTGTTCATTTGAATGACTACAAAGTTGGGCAATATTCAGTAAGCGCGGAGGATTATAACATGAACTCGCCTATTGTGCCTGTTACTGTTTCATCTCAAAGCGTTGTTGTAGATTCTCAAAATGGAGAAGCTTCAGTTAAGGCGTATCTTGGAAGAACATTAAAATTAAGTGCTTGGAATAACCTAACAAACAAATTAATTGATGCAAATCAGATTTTGATGAAGTCTCTTTGCTCAAGTGTATATGCGTCTAATATTCCATCAGAGGCATATATTGGTTGTTCTGCCGGGGATGGAAAAACTTGGGCGGATATATGGGGTTTAAATCCAATATCAATATCAAACATGGTTTGGAATGAATCTGATATAAGTCTTTATTCATCAGACATAGATTTGCTAAAGTTCTCAGCATTAGGCGTGGAACAAGAGTTTTTGTTCCAGTTCAAGCAGGGAATGAATGACTTTGCTTTGTATGTAAACCCAAATGATGGAAATTTCACTTTGATGATTCCTAACTCAATGATGAAAGTTAGTGATTCCAATGTGGCGAACAGGATTTTGTATTTGTCACTTGATAATGTAACAAATTCAGTGAATTACCCGGCATATACTGCAGCCTTCGTATTGGCGAATCCTGACTTAAACCTCACTTCGCTAACACATGTTGGGTCGGGAACAAATCTAAAAACAGCTTTTGGAAACACCTTCAAGGAGGATGTAATTGTTGATTCAATATGGTTTGACTCAAACAAGAATACCCCTGTAGTAAAGCTTCGCGGGGCGGACAATTCACTCGCAAAGCAAAAAGCTGCTTGGGCTAAAGCAACTCCTATTGCAATAGTTGATTGGAATAGGGTTGGAAATAAATTGACTCTAACAGTGAAAGATAATTCTGCCGCTGTTTTGTCCTTGCGTGGGGTTTACCTTGGAAAAACTTCTTTGGTTGATTCGAATGCGAGCGTCAATAAGGTTATTTATCAAGGGGGACCGACGTCCAGCGTTATTGTGTATCTGAATGACATTTTGAATGGCTCTGTTTGCACTCATGGGAATAGCTACTCTATTGACAAGAACAATATATATTTGACATATAGCTCTTTTGGTGTTGCTACTGTTTATACTCAGAGTGGTGCTGAAGGGTTAAGCGGTAAGTGTTAATCAAAGAAAACCATTAAATTATTTGTTTTTGGGGGATTGAAGTTTTCCCCCAAAAAATATTTTTTTCTTTAATAATTTCGTCAATTCTTTTTTGAAGCTTTTTGGCTTGGTTTTTTGTTGGCTTTTTACCCTAACGGTTATTTTATATACTTCTTTTTTCTCTTCCTTACAATACTAGTTTTTACTAGTAGTGATTTTGATAACGAAAAATAGTGGTTTGAGTTGTGTGATAGTTTGAATTTAATATATTTATTTGAGTTGTAATTTGGGTGATAGTTTGAATTGTTGGTAATGGTTTGAGCGGTAGTTTGAATTGTTGGTAATGGTTTGAGTGATAGTTTGAATTGTTGGTAATGGTTTGAATGGTAGTTAAAATGTTAGGATAGTGTTTTTGATGTCGATTGTTTCGGTTGAGAAGGTTTCAAAGTTTTACGGCAAGAAGAAGGTTCTTGATAATGTTTCTTTTACTATTCAGCGTGGAGAGATTTTTGGTTTACTTGGGAGTAACGGTGCTGGTAAAAGTACTCTAACAAGTATTATCCTTGGTATTGAGAAAGCTACTTCAGGCAGTGTTTCTTTATTTGATTCTACTGATGTTAATATATCCAAACCCCGTTTTGCGCTTGTCCCTCAGGAGGATGCGTTTTATAGAGATTTTTCAGTTGAAAAAAATCTTTTGTTTTTTGGGAGTATTTACGGACTTTCTGGGGAAGTGCTTAAAAACCGTGTAAAGTTTTTGCTTGCGTGGTTGTATTTGGAGGATTATAAGAATATTCGCGCGGATTTTTTAAGCGGGGGGTTTCAAAAACTCCTTAATATTGCTATTTCTCTTTTGCATGATCCTGAACTGATTTTTCTTGATGAGCCTACTGTCGGGCTTGATCCAAAAATGAGGCAGTTGTTTTGGGATAAAATTTTGGAGTTAAAAAACAACGGAAAAACAATTATTCTTACTACTCATTATATGGAGGAGGCCGAACAGCTTTGCGACGATATCGTCATCATGGACCAGGGGATTATTCTTAAGGAAGGTACTGTAAATGAGCTTCTTGGGGTAGGTCCGGGTTATGAACAGGTAATGATAACCATCCCTCTCAAACGAACGCTCGATGACCTCTTTACAGAATTAACCGGGAGGCATCTTCATGAATAATCATTTTGATGCCCGTCAACTTGGCCTTTTAATCGCTGCCAGTTTCCGTGAAATTGTGCGCGAACCGGGTGTCCTTTTCTGGGGAATCGGGTTTCCGATCCTGATGTCGCTTGGACTGGGTATCGCCTTTACCAAGAAACCTGATATTATCAGGAAGGTTGCAGTGGTAACACCCTCTGAATTAGTGTTGAAAGATACCGTCGTCATCCGGGATGAGCAGCAGTTGGGATGAGGCAATGGTGCTGCTGAAGCGGGGAAACTTCAATATGATACTCGGGCAGAAAGATGGCCGGATACAGTATCATTTCGATCCGATGAATCCGGATGCACAGCTCTGTTTTCTGAAATTGTCGAGATTGTTTCAGGGGAAGCCCGAGGTTTTGCCTGAAAATGCAGGTCAGATTAAACCGCTCACGGTCAGCGGAACCCGTTATATCGATTTTTTTATTCCCGGGATACTTGCGATGGGTGTGATGATGTCATGTATGTGGGGACTGAGCTATGGACTCATCGATAAACGATCAAAAAAACTGCTCCGGCGCATGGTTGCCACCCCCATGAAGAAATCCTATTTCCTGATGTCTATGATTACAGTCAGGATCGGGATGAATACTGTTGAATCGCTGGTGTTGATTGTGTTTGCCTGGCTTGCCTTTGGAATCAACATCCACCTCAGTCTGCCGGGGCCGTCTTTGTTTCATCAAAAACCGCGAACACGGAAGTTGGGAACGGATTCATCAATGCCATTGTTTTTCCGATGATGATCCTGTCGGGAATTTTCTTTAGCTACCATAACTTTCCCGACTGGGCTATTCCCGTGATACGGCTTTTTCCGCTGACCATGCTCGCCGATGGGATAAGAAGCATCTTCATTGAAGGCGCCGGACTGATCCAGGTCGCTCAGCCCATCCTAATACTTACGGCCGTTGGAGCACTGTTTTTTACTGCAGGACTTAAGGTTTTCCGGTGGTACTAAAGAAGAATAGCACGCGGATTTTCGCGGATGCTGCGCAGCGCGGATTCTCACGAATTTTTAATATTAAGATCCGCGAATATCGGCGTTCCCGCAGGGATCCGCGAGAATCCGGTGCGCCATTCTTATCAGAATTTTACAACCGGGGTAATTACAAACCTGAATTCGTAATCCTTATACTCCATCTGATACTCCTTTAGCGGCCAGCTTCCCCAGCTGTCGATGCAACCCAGACCCATCTGCTGAAGATCGATATTCAGAGTCGTTAACTTGCGCTCTCTCAGCTCACCTGAATGTTGCTGATCTTTCCGGTCTCCGTCATCCAGATCGTCGGTGGTGTAATGCAAGGCGCTGGCAT
>JAPLVQ010000100.1:3433-7804 GCA_026397035.1 Candidatus Iainarchaeum sp. | reverse complement strand
GGCGTAATACGCCAAAAGAAAAAAATCAGGATAATCACTGCGATGGAAACCAGAATGACCCTACACAACTATATTGCAACAATTCTACACCCGACTTAATAAAGGGTTTTGTCCCAGAGTCCCCCCTTAAGTAAAGTTTAATAATGCGCTTTGCCTTATTTATTCGGTTGTTATGAATCGTGTTCGTACTGGGATTAAGGGTTTTGATGAGTTAATTGAGGGTGGTTTCCCGTTGGGAAGGAGTTTTTTAATTTCGGGCGGGACGGGTACTGGTAAGACTATTTTTGCTACGCAGTATTTGGTTGAGGGGGCTAAAATGAATGAGCCAGGGGTGTACTTGACGCTTGATGAGCGTCCTGAATTAATTAGAGAGGATATGTTGTGTTTTGGCTGGAATATACGTGAGTTTGAGGATAATGGTTTGATTAAGATTGTTGATGGGACGATAGCTAAATTAGGTATTCCTAGTGATGAAGAGTTTTCTCTTCCTGCGACTGGTTTTGATTTGGATAAGTTGCTTCTTGAATTAATGCGCGCGATTAAAAAGATTAAAGCGAAGAGGGTTGTTGTTGATTCTATTCCTGCCTTGGGTTTGAATTTTGAGAATGAGTATGATATTAGGCGTGCGGTTCTAAAAATGGTTTATTTGCTTTCGCGCGCGGGGGTTACAACTATTTTTACAACAGAAATAAATGAAGACTCTAAGCAGATTGGCAAGTATGGTGTGGAAGAGTTTGTTGCTGATGGGGTAATTGTTTTGCATTACATGGGGGTAGGGACTCAGAGTAATCGTACTCTTCATATTAGAAAGATGCGTGCGACTAAGCATAGTGAGGATCTTCACCCGCTTCAGATTACTTCTGCAGGGGTTACTATTCACAAGGTTGAAGAGGATTATAATGTCTGATTGGTTTTTATTTCGTACAATTAGTTCAGGTTCTTTAGGTTTGTAAGTCTCCTTTTTTATAAAATAGTTCTTTTTCTAAATAGTATCCAAACAAGGGGGGTTTTTTTTAAGCGGTTTTGTTTAGTAAATGTTTTTCACTTTTTCTTTTTCCTTAAAGTAAAATTCCACACTATTACAGCAAGTACTACTACAATGATTATAATCAATAAGGGGCTTGCCCCGCTGTTTGTAGTTTCTTGTGCTTTTATTGGTACTTGTATTATGGTTTTCTTCATTGTTGCGTCAGCGTCTTGGTATTCTATTGTTACTTCTATCGTGTGGTCGCCTGGGGTGTTAAATGTTATTCCGCTTTGTGCTGTATCAACATCATTTGGCCCGAGTGTTCCAATGAATTGTTTTGGTTTGTCGATACTTGCATCTTTTGAGTTTAAAGTTACTGTTGTAAATTCCGCTTTTCCAAGCCCTTTGTTAAATATTTCTACTGTGGCGCTCCATGCCCCGTTAGAGTTTGTTTGTGGGATTATTTCTTTTAGTGTTGCATCTAGTTCAGCGCTTCCGTAAACCTTTATTCCAATATATGAAGTGTCTGTGGTTCTTATCCCTGCCCCGTTTCTGTATGAAATTTTTATTGGTAGGGTGTAATTTTTTATTGCTGCAGTGTTGCTTACACTTACTCTTAGTTCCGCACTTTTCTTTTCAGCAGGGTTTAGGTTTTGTATATATGCTGTTGCAGCGCCTAGCGGGGTGATGTCTCTTTCAACAACTGTTCCGGTTGCTGTTATTGTTCTGTCTTCTTGCATTTCAACTATAATATCATATGCTGGGCTTGTTCCAATATTTTGTATTGTTAGCTGGATTGGTTCTTCTTGTCCTGGTAGTAATTTTTCATCATTAATTGCGATTACTTTTAGGCTTGGCTCTTTTCCGCTTATAATAATTGGGTAGGTTGTTTTTACGGCGTTTTGATTTTCAGTTGTTGTGATTGAAATTGGTAAATTATATGTTTTGTTTTCTGCGGTTGGGTCGACATAAATTGTGAATACTGCTTGTGCACTTGAGTATTTTCCCAAATCGCCTAAATTTCGTGGGTTTGTCTGGTCTGGATTTTCCTTTACTGTAAAAGGGTATTCGTCTAAGATTTGTATGCTTACTCCTTTTTGTGTTGTGCTATCTTTGTTTTCGGCTTGTATTAACAAGGTGATAGTGGTTCCTGGCACAGCGGGGCTTGGGTTGTAAGTTACTTGAGTGACGGTGGGTGTTGCAGCGTATGCGCTTGCCATAACAAGTATTAGAGCAAAAGCTATTGTTAGTGCAAATATTTGTTTCATTCAATCACCAGTAGATGTCGTCAATGCATCGCTTTAAATAAATACGTTTTTTGTCATTTTTTCAGTGTTTTAAATATTTTTTTAAGGTTTTTTTTTATTTTGTCATTGCCCTCAGCCGTTTTTATAATTAGATGCGTTCTATGCTGTGTACCCCAGGTAGTTTTTCGATTTTTTCCATTAATTTATCGAGTTTTGCCGTGTTTTTTATTTCGATTTCAAAAAACGCTTCAGCGTACCCGGTTTTTTTGATTTTAAATTTAGTGTTTGTGAGCGGGGCTTCGGCGTTTTTTATTTGTTCAAGTATTTCCCCAAGTATTCCTGGTCTGTCGGTTATAACTACCTTGATTTCAGTTTTTCCTTTTTCGTTCTTAATTTCAAGTTCAATTAGTTTGCTTTTGTCAATTTTTGACAGGTTCGGGCAGTTTCTTTTGTGCAGGATTATTTTTCTTTTGGTTGTTTTCACTCCTACTGTGTCATCCCCGGGGAGAGGTTTGCAGCACTCTGCAAGTTTGACTTTTTTCTTTCCTGTTTTTTGTGCCTTGTTTAGTCCTTTTTTGCTTTTGTTTTGCATCCCAAAAGCAGTCTTTATTTTTGATCTCGCTTTTTCAGTAATTGCATAAGCGAGCCAGTTACTTTGCAATTGGCTTTTTTGGCTGGTGATTATTTCCACTTTATCCATGTTCTTTAATATTGTGTTTAAGGGAACATATTTTCCATTAACTTTTGCTTTTTCGGTTTTTTTTCCGATTTCTGTGTGTACTGCAAAAGCAAAATCAATTACGCTTGCACCTATGGGCAGGGCGATAGCATCGTTTTTTGGGGTGAAAGCAAATATTTTTCTTCCAAACGCTTTTTTTATTCCATTTTCTTTATAATTTGTTTTTTGCCATTCAATTAGTTGTCTTTCCCAGCTTAGTTCGTTTTCAAATTCTTTGTCTTTGTTTAGTTGTTTGTAATTCCAGTATGGCGTTGTTATGGTTCTTAAGTGCTGTTCACAGGTTCTTATTTGTATTTCTATCGCGTCATTTCCTTTTTTTACGGCGGTGTGGATGCTTTTGTATCCGTCTGGTTTTGGTTTTGCTATGTAATCATCAAAGGCTTCTTGGATAAAATCATATTTTGAGTGCAGGTAGCCGAGTATTTCATAACATTCTTTTTCTTTTTGGCAGATTATTCTTATTCCATAGATATCATGCATTTTCCTAAAAGGAACTTTTTTTAGTTTTTCGTATATTGATTTGAATCCTTTTGGTCTTCCTTGGATTGTGGCAGCTATTTTTCCGCCGAGCAATTTTTCTACATCAGTTATTGTTTTTGCAACAACTTCTTCTCTCTCGCTTCGGCTTTTTTGTATTAGTTTTCTTATTTTATCAAATCCGTTCGGGTTAATTTGTCGGAAGCTAAAGTCTTGTATTTTCCACGCGTTGTCGCCTAAAGCCAATTTTGCCGAAAGAGGGTACCAAACCTCTTCAGCCTTTTTCGCGTAATTATTTTCGTTAATGATTTTTTCTCTTTTATATAATGCGTCAGCAACTTCTGCAGTTATTTGGATTATTGCTTTGTAATCTTGCGGTATTGATAGGATTAATGAGCTTAGTGTTTCGTTTGGGGTTTTTCCATAATTTCTGTCAAGAACGTTTTCAATTAGTTTTATTTCTTTTAGGAGCTCAAGCAGTTCTTTTCCGAAGCTTTTTTCAATTTCTGTTTCATTATAATTAGCGACTGATTTTAGTATTGTTGCTATGCTAAGTTCTTTTGGAAGTTGTTTTTGGTTTAATTCATCAGCGACTCTTTTTAATCGCTCAATTTCATATTGTTTTGCTCCGTTTAATTTTGCATACTCTATTGCTTGGAGTATTTCTTTTTCAGCTGTTGTTTCGCTTTCAGCCATGTAATGATTGTCCCAATTCTTTTTTTAAACCAGTTGAAGCTTACTTTGTAAGAGAAAACTTTTTTTATTGGAGGGTTTTTGTATGAATGTTCCGACAAATGTTAAATTAGTTAAGTTCCCGGAGCTTGATGAGATTGATGAAGCGATTTTTGAGAAGAATATTGCTAAGTTTTTAAAGAAGGTTGGTGTTTCAGCCGGGCTTCAGCTTTCATTAAAACAGTATAAGAAGGGGGGTTTGAGGGCTC
>JAPLVQ010000100.1:0-3424 GCA_026397035.1 Candidatus Iainarchaeum sp. | reverse complement strand
GCTCAGCATGAGCTGCATGCTAAACTTATTGTTGGGGGGGTTAATTTCTTCGCCGAGTATTTGGGCTGGAACTTTCTTGATGTTGTTCAGCACGTGCTTGATACCCTTGAGAAGGAAGTAAAGAAAAAAGAGTCTTTCACAAAGTGATTTACTTTTTTTTCTTTTTTTTAGGCGTTTTTTTCGCTTTTTTCTTAGTTTTTAGCGCCTTAGCTTTTTTTCTTGGTTTTTGTATTATTCCTGCTTCTTCTTGTTCTTTTCGTAGTTCTTCCCGCATCTGTTCAATTAAGTCTTTTACTGACATTTTTTTTTCGAAAACCATTTTATCACTTTACTATTAAGAAAACAACGCTTTCTTAGTATTTAAATATTCCTGCCCCGTTATCCAAAAATGATCTTAAACATAATTATTCCTATTTTTGCCCCTAAATCAAATAAATTTAGTTTAAAAGGCAGTTTATGTATCAGTTGGACGCGCTGGAAAGTGGATTTTTCAATTATTGCTGCATTTCGCTCTGCTAACTCCACTCCGTTTCCCTTCAGCGTCTTTTTCTAAAACTACCGTTGCTGCATTCCTGCCCTGGCGGGGTTCACTTTAGAGAAACACCTGTAAGGACAGAGCTTCGACGTCATCAGGGCGCTGCTTGCATTAACCTACGAACCTCTTTCCCAGCTTCGACTCCGGCATAAAGCGGATTTCCGGTTACAAGCCACCGCTAGCGGCCCAGTCTAGTCCGAAATAATCTTGGATTGAAGTAATTAAAAAGTTACTTGTTTTGCTAAAGGTAAGTCCTTTTCAAAGAAACATTTATTTCAAAAGCTTTTTTTAGAATTAAACTCGCCTTGACTCTTTTACAACAATTAATTTGTACCGTTGCTGCTCTCTTGGGCTCAATTTTTGGAACCGTTCATTGGCTTCTAGTTCAGCAATTTCTTTTTTTATTTCTTCAGCTCTTGCCTTAGCGCTTCTTCCTCCTTTTGCAGGATTCTCAAGCTCAGCTTTTGCCCTTTCTTCTGAATTCCTTTGTGCAATAGTCAATTTTGTATCAATTTGTTCTTTTTTTGTTCTATACCTTCTTGCTAGCCGTAAGTAAGGTTGGGCTTTCTTGAGTGCTTCTTCTTCTTTTTTCTTCAGTTGTTCATAACGCTTGAAAGCAAACGTACTTAGTGATTGGTGTTTTTGCATAATCTATTATGAAAGCACGTTAATTAATTCTTTTGGTTTATGTTTTTCATATGTCTTGCTTTGAATTAATTTCAGAATCAAATTCTTCAAGTGCTCGAGTAGGTTTTCTTCGCATCGCGCACGGTAAGATTCAAACCCCTTTTTTCATGCCTGTTGCTACAAAGGGCGCGGTGAAGTTTGTAACCCACAAAGAGCTTCAAAACGAAATGAATGTTGAGTGCTTAATTTCAAATGCATTTATTAATTATCTAAAACCCGGTCTTGGCACCATCTCCGCGGCGGGGGGCTTGCACAAATTCATGTCTTGGGATAAATCTCTTTTCACAGACTCTGGAGGTTTTCAGTTAATTCTTGATCATTTTGTTCACAAGATTTCAGATAAGGGGGTTTCTTTTAGGAATCCTTTTGATAAGAGTATTGAGTTAATTTCTCCGGAGAAAGCAGTTCATATTCAAAATTCTCTCGGCAGCGATGTTGCAATGTGTCTTGATCATCAGCCCGCTTTTGGAAAGACTCGCGCAGATTATTTGGATTCTTTAATTCGAACTATTGGGTGGGCGCAAGAGTGTAAGAAAGCTCATGATTCTAATGAAAACAAAATTAATCCTAGCCAGCTTCTTTTTGGGATTACTCAAGGTGGAACGCACGCCGATTTAAGAGTTAAGGCGGCGCACGCAATGTGTGAGATTGGTTTTGACGGTATTGCTCTTGGAGGTTTTGGTATTGGTGAGGCCCAGAGCGATTTGTATAATATTATTTCGGCTTCAAAGAAAGTCATTCTTAAAGAAAAGCCAGTTTATGTAATGGGTATTGGTTCTCCAATCGAACTCCTCAATGCAATTTCTAACGGTGCGGATATTTTTGATTCAGTATACCCGACAAGAATGGCGCGGCATGGTTTAATTTTCACTCACAAAGGGCAGTTCAAGATTGATAAATCAGTTCACAAGAATTCCTTTGCTCCCCTCGACCCCGCTTGTTCTTGTTTTGTTTGCAAGAATCATTCCCGCGCTTATCTCCATCACCTCTTCAAAACTCACGAGCAGAATGGCTTAATGCTGCTTTCCTATCACAACACTTTTTTTATTACAAATCTCCTAAAAGAGATTCGCGTTGCAATTAGGGAAAATACTTTTGAGAAGTTCAAGAAAGAGTTTGAATTGAGTTATAAATCAAAGAATTAATGTGTGTTGTTTGGTTTTATTTTGGCTGTTTATGAAATCCAGAAAACAAGTTCTGTCCATATTATTTTTTTATTTTTAAATGTTTTGCGCCAGACTCAATTCGCATGGTGTATATTTTGACTTTAATTAAATCGCAAAATCCTTCAAAGAGCCTTTTGTAGCCATAGTTTGATTTTCCAAATGCGCGTTGGTGGTGGGTTATTTTTGTTTCAGCTATGGAGAAACCCTTTGCTTTTGCTAGCGCCGGTACAAACCTGTGCATTCCGTCATCAAGATGTACTGCTTTTGCCACTTTTGCTTTGTATACTTTTAGCCCGCAATTAAAATCAGGTAGTTGTATTCCAGTCACTAGTCTTGTGAGTGTATTATATATTCTTGAAAAAAACAGCTTTTCAAACTCGTCTTTCCTGTTGTTTCGCCATCCACAGGTGAGATCACAATTTTCGTCAAGCATTTGAGTAAGTTTTGGGATGTCATTTGGGTCATTTTGCATGTCGCAGTCTATGGTGGCAAGAATGCTTCCTGCTGCTTTTTCAAATCCTAATTGAAGGGCTTTTGATTTGCCTAATTGCCGTTCTGCATATATGGTAATTATGTGAGAATCTTTATTTTGCAGTTTTTTTAGTAAAGATTTGGAGGAATCAGTGCTTCCATCAAGAACAAAAATAAGTTCATATTTGCTGAAATTGCTTTGCATTACTTTGCTGAGCTTTTTATAAAGAAGAGGAATATTTTTTTCCTCGTTATGCGCAGGAATAACAACACTGGCAAAATCTTGGCTGTGCGTTGGCATTATAAATATCAGTTTTTGAAGTTTATAATATTAATTTCAATCTTCAGATTGGTACTCGCAGAGTTAACTATATATGTTCGGGCGAAAAAAACTTGAGCTCAAAATTAATAAATAAAAACAGCTCCTCATCAGGCAAGGGGGTTTTACAACTAAAATCAAATACTGGTTTAAAAACAATAAATAAAGATTTGGAAACAGTATTATCTTTTCTAATTAGAAAAAAAAGAAAATCCCTTCAGCCAGCCAAATAGCCGCAGGAATTAG
>JAPLVQ010000121.1 GCA_026397035.1 Candidatus Iainarchaeum sp. | reverse complement strand
ATGATTAAAGATTCTTATACTCCTCAAAGTCTAAAACTACAAATCCTTTGCTTCTATGCGCTTGTCATTGGAATAATATTCTCAGCAATAATTCCCTTATTTTTCTGGATTGTGATTGCTTCAATAGCAGCGCATATTCTTCTTGGAATTGACTTATTTATTATGTGTCTTAAAAAAGACAAATTAATAGCAATTGCCAGTCCAATAATTCTTTTTCTAAGAAGTGCAGTTTTTGGGATAGGATTAATTGTGGGGAAATTAAATGGCTGACAAAGAACTTTCAAAATATGGAATTACCAAGTATCTTGTAACAAAAATCGCAAGAAAGGCAGTACGGACTTATATAAAAATACTTTGGCTTGGCAGAAAGGATTTTCATAAAAGCGAAATAAAATCAATTTTATTCATCCAGCTTTATGGAATCGGGGATTATTTAATGTCCACTCCTGCAATTGAGGCTATTGCAAAAGAATTCCCAAAAGCAAAAAAAACTGTGTTATGCAATGAAGCTTCAACAGACATTGCAAAAAATACGCCTTCAATAAATCAAGTAATAATACTTAATAATCTAAAGAATAATCCAAAAAAATTTGACTTAGTGGTTTCATTAAATGATTCCGCAAAAGCATCACTAACCGCGCTTAAACTTAAGCCAAAATATCTCCTTGGTTTTTTAAAGGGCAATAAAGTAACAGCTAATTTCAAAATAAACAGCAAAACCGCTAATTCTTCAAATAAATGGGTTGAAAATTATTTACTTATACCAAAAGCAATTGGAATAGACTACAAAGAACAAAATTACAAAGTTAAAATTAAAAAATTTAAATGGATTGACAGACTAATCAAAAGTAAGAAATTGAAAAAATTTGTTATTATTAACCCTAATACAAGAGAGGGAGCTGAAGCAAAGAACTGGGGGAATGAGAATTATTTTAATTTATCAGTCAAACTACTAGAACAAGGATATCAAATAGTGCTTTGCGGAGCAAAAAATGAAAAAAACAGCGTAAGCATAGCAAAAAACTTGATAAAATCACCAAAAAACTCAAATAAAGTGCTTGATTTGACTGGAAAGACTTCGCTTTCTGAAGCATTATACTTGTTCTCAAAATCAAAACTATTTATAGGAAATGATACAGGACTAATGCATATCGCATTAGCATCAAATTGCCCAACAATAGGCCTTTTTGGTCCAACAAATTCAAAAATTCTTTTCCAGAACAAAAATAATTCAAAAGCGCTTCAAATAAATAACCAAAAATGGCCTTGTTATACAAAAGGAACCTTTGATATTAAGCCAAGACAAGATTATATGGATCAAATAACTGTTGAAAAAGTAATGGACACGGTAATATATTTATCGAAAAAAAATTAAATTGAATTAATTAGAATAATAAGAATATGATACCCAAAACAAATATTAAAAAGTGATTAAAATGAATATATTGTACATTGCAGAAGATATTTCCTTGCCAGGTTTTCATGGAGGAAGTACTCACGTTCAAGAAACAATTAACTCACTTAAAGAACTAGGACATAAAGTATTTGTTTTATGTAAAAATGACGGCAAACAACCCATAAAAGAAGAAATTAGATCTGTAAAATATGTAAGGATAAAACTTCCAAAAAGTTCTTTAAAAAAGAATCTCTTCCTGTTCAATAATCTTAAAAAAGAAGTAAAAAGAGTCTTTACCGAAGAAAATATTGATTTAATTTGGCAAAGGAACAGAATCTTTGGAAATCAGGGGATAATTATCGGCAAAAAGCTTGGAGCAAGAACCATTATTGAAATGAATGAGCCAATAGAATCGTCAGAGAATTCAATATTTTTTCACTTAATTAAAAAATGGTTTTTTTATACTATAAAATATGCTGATATTGTTACAGGCACTCACAAATGCATGTTTAACAAAATTCCAAAAGAAAAGCAGTTACTTACTTGGCATGGGTCAAATCCTAAACTATTTAATCCCAAAAAGCCAAATCAAAAAGTTGTAAAAAAGTATAATTTAAAAGGAAAAACTATTTTTTACAGTGGGAGCTTTCAAAAATGGCATTGTTTAAAAAATGCATTACTAGCATTTAAAAAAATCAATGAATATTATCCGGAAGCTGTTTTTCTTCTTGCAGGAGAAGGAGATAAAAAGAAAGAACTTGAAAGCTTTTCTAGTCAAGAGAAAATACCCCAAGTATATTTTTTAGGAAAAGTACCTTTTGAAGAACTCTCAGATTATATTAATTCAAGCGAAGCTTGTATAGCTTTATTTGATAGAAACTACCCAGCAATAAAAAAATATGAATACTATTATTCTCCAATTAAAGTTTTTGACGCAATGGCTTGCGGTAAACCTATTATTGCAAGTAATATTGGAAATTTAAAAGAAATAGTTAAAGAGGATAAAAACGGTTTTTTAGTTAACGAAGAATCAACAGAAGAAATACTCACTGCTTACAAAAAAGCGCTTGTAAAAACAGCCAATATAAACTTAATAAAGAAGAACAATCTAAATTTGATTAAAAAAAAGTATAACTGGATGTTTATAACAAAAAGAATACTTATGGCGGTATCAAAATGAAAATATCAATAGTAATTCCTGCATACAATGAAGAAAAAGGAATTAATGAGGTAATTTGGCGGTGTAAAAAAATATTACGAAGCGGAGATGAAATTATCGTTGTGAGCGACGGAAGCAAAGATAAAACAGCTCAAATAGCAAAAAAAACTGGAGTAAAAGTAATTGATTATAAAATAAATAAAGGAAAAGCTGGGGCAATGAAAGAAGGTTTTAAAATAGCAAAAAATGAGGCAATTGTTACAATTGATGCAGATTGTACTTATCCTCCAGAAAAAATTCCTGAGCTAATAAAAGCATTGAATAATTCTGATTTAGTTGTTGGGACAAGATTTCGAAGAGACTGGCCAAAAGATATACCTTGGCACAGGGTAATGGCAAACAAACTTGGAGCCCTTACAGCAAGTATAATTCTCACACGAAAAGTAACTGATGTTACAAGTGGAATGCGAGCATTTAGAAAAGAATTAATAAAAAATATGTCTATCCATGCTAAAGGACTTGATTTTGAAGCAGAATTTACTGCAAAAGCAATTAGTAAAGGTTATCGCTATTGCGAAGTTAAAATAAAAGCCGACGAACGAAAAGGCAGCTCTTCACTCAGGTTCTTTAGGGATATTTGGAGATTCTTTATTGCAATATTGCGAGGAAAGTTTATTAAATAACTAAAAAGTTTAAGAAAGGGCATAAAACAAAATTAAAAAAAGTTATTTTATTAATTTACTTTATATTAAGTTACTATTTGCCATACATTAAATTACTTGGTATAATTAAAAAATCTTTATTCCCCCCTTTCTCTCAAAATCAATCAAAAAGAAATAGCCAATTATCATTGGCGCAAGCGTAAAGAGTCTTGAAAATAAGGCTGATGCTCCTGCAAGATCCTGCGAAATACCAAGAGAAGTAAAAAGAAAAACTAAAGTTATCTCCCTTGCACCAACACCACCAGGAATCTGACTTAGACCCCCAATAAGTATAGAAACAGCCGTGATTGATAGAATCCATAATATTGGAACATATTGCCCATAAGCCAAAAACACTAGCTCTGTGGCGAAAGCACCAATTATCCATGATAATAAAATAAAAAATATCGCCGGAAACGATTGTTTACTTAGAATAATTTTTGGCCACACTTCCCTAATTTTAAAAGCTATTCTAAAAATATAATCGGGTATTTTTGCTAAAAAAGATTTTCCTTTCTTAGGCAAAACACTGCCGATTGATTGGAAATGCTTTAATGGAATCAAGAAAAAAGTCAGTATAAGAATCAAAAGTACAAACAATGAAATAAATATCTTGTCAAGACTAATAAGCGAATACAAATTTTGAAACAAAAGGGAAATGCCCACAAGCCCAAAAATAAGCATAACCCCCAAGTCAAGAGTATATTCAAAAGAAGTTAATGCAAGTGAATGACTCTTTGAAATTGAGAAACGATTACTTAGAAGAACTGCTTTTCCAGGAATATTCATTCTTCCGGGAAGAAGATAATAAAAAAACTTACTAACAAATTCTATCTTAACAAGTTCAGTTATTGACTTAGCATATTCTCCAAGAGCGCGAAGAAGATATTTTGTTCTTATACTACTGGCTATAATTGATACTAGAAAAACAATAAGCCCGGCTAAAATAAACAAAGGTTCTTTAACTCCAAAAATAACTTTCCAATCAATCTGAAATAACACAAATGTCGCAGCAAAAAAGATAATTCCAACAAGCGCAAGAATCAATTTTTTCATTAAAAAGTAATGACTATAATCATTTAAAAAAGGCGGTTAATCCAGTTATAAATCAAACTAGAAACAGTTAAAACAAGTTAAATCAAAAATAACTATAACCAAAAATAACTAAGACAAACCAGCCAGAAAATAATTAAAACTTATTAAACCAGAAGCATTTAAAACACTTCAATACACAGCATAGTCTATGCAATTAAATATAATGTTTATCTCGTCAAATTATCCACCCCGCATTGGCGGTCCCGCAACAACAGTTCCAAAAATTGCAAAAGAACTCAGCAGGAATAATAAAGTAAGTGTTATTACTTTTATAGAAAAAAATACAAAAAGTTTTGAGCAAGACGAATTTAAGCTTTACAGAAGCCCAACATTTTATTTCTTTGGTTTTAGTAATCCTGTTAGTGTCGGAATTAGAACTGCATTAATCTCAATCTTCTCACGAATAATCGCGTTTAAAGAAAATCCATTCATAATTCATGCACAAGATAATCATATTAGCGCCGTAGCTGCGCTTTTTGTTAAATATACTTCGCTCAAAAAAAGAATTGTTATTATGAAATATGCAGGCGATTTAACATTAGAGTTTAGTGGGCTGGAAAACAAAAAAGGCTGCTCTATAGAAGAGATATTCAAAAATCCGACCCCAAAACAAAAATTACTCATAAGCTTTCAGGGAGCCTTATTTAGACACAGTAATTTTGTCCATGCTCAAAATGATTATCAGAAAAGCATTCTTGCAAAAGTATACAAAATTAATCCAAAAAAGATTATAATAATTCCAAACCCAGTTGATTTAACCATATTTACCTTTAAAGAAAAAAGAATCCAAAAAAACAGATTTGAGATTCTTGCCGTCTCGCGTCTTGTCCAATAATTGGTGATGGAGAAAAAAACTATGTGCAATCGCTTAAAGAACTTATTGAAAAAAAGCACTTGAAAGAAAGGATTATATTTAACGGGAAAATACAAAATAGTCTTCTCCCAAAATATTTTCATGAAGCAAATGTTTTTGTCCAACCCTCGCTTTATGAGCCATTTGGAATTACTGCACTTGAAGCAATTTCAACTGGAACCCCCATTGTAGCATCAAGAACAGGCGGACTGGTTGAACTTGTTCAAGACAAAAAAAACGGCTTTCTTTGTGAACCAAATAACTCAAATGATCTCGCAAAAAAGGTATTACTGGCAAAAAAAGTTTTTACCAAAAATTCAACACACTCAAAAATAATAAATAAATTTGAGATAACAAAAGTAATAAAAAGACTCAACGCATTTTATGCTGGAATTAAAGGTGGGAACGCATGAAGATTTTAGATGTTGGTTGCGGCAGAATTGATAGTGGCAATTCCGCCGATATAATTCATGATCTTGAAATATTTCCATATCCAATTAAAACAAATTCATTTGACAAAATATACACAAGACATTGTCTTGAACACTTAGAACATTTTGAAAAAACAATGGACGAATTTTATCGCATAATAAAAAAGGACGGTTTAATTGAGATAATTGTTCCATTTTACGCTAGCCCATCAGCGCACCTCCCTACACACAAAAAATATTTTAGTTATAGATCTTTTGATCTTTTTGATCATAAAGAAGATGAGCGCTGGACTATGGACGCAAAGGCGCATTTTAAAATTATTGAAACAAAATATCATTTTTATGCAAAAGCAGTAAAATCAGAACAAAAACTTATCAACAAGATTGCATACACTTTGCCTGAGATTATAGCTAACAAATTCCCTCTTTTTTACCAACGCTTTTTTGGAAACATTTTTCCAGCATATGAGCTCAAATTTATGCTTAAGGCAATTAAAAAATAATATATTAATAACAATTGTTTAGTTTATTTTAATAAAAAAATATTGAAATATTATTTCCAAATTGGCGGCAATTTTTCAGTTATTTCAATATTTGAAAATTTTGAATTGATTTTGGGGCCCTCTTTCTTCGCCCATTGCGCCATATAATGAATGCCTTCCTCAATAGTGTACTGAGCCTTGTTCTTAAAAACCCGCTCCACTTTTTCATGAGTTGAATAAGCGTGCTTGACTTCATTTCTTTCAGGTTCAAAAGAAACTTGCGGGGCAACATTAAACTCCTTTGAGATTAATTTAATAAGAAGATTAACTGAGTAGGGTTTATCAGCACCTACATTAAAAAAGTCATTATAAGCAGCAGGTACCTGAATTGAACGTGCAATAACTGGTGCAACATCTCCAATATAACTAAAAGCTCTTGTTTGTGTACCATCCCCAAAAATAGTAAGCGGTTTTTTTTGCATTATTTGATTCATAAATATTCCAATAACATTGCGATACATATCACCTATATTCTGGCGCTCACCATAGACATTATGCGGTCTAAAAATTATATAATTTAACCCAAACATTTCATGCGCAGCATGCAAATCAAGTTCTACAACATATTTTGAAATACCATAAGGATCTTCGGGAGAAGGAACAGTATCTTCAGTCATTGGGAGTTGGTTTTTACCATACACCGCAATGCTTGAAGTAAAAACAAAACACTTTACTTTATTTAAAATTGAAAGATTAATAAGATTAATTGAACCGCACAAATTATTTCTATAATTAAAACGACGAATAAAATGGCTCAAACCTTCAGCAGCATAAGCAGCTAAATGAAACACATATTCAAATGAATACTCGTTGAAAAGATTTTCAAGAAAAGAATAATCCTCAATAGATCCTTTGATAAAAACAGCATCTTTTGGGACATTTGATTCAAAACCGCTCGATAAATCATCAAGAACAACAACTTTATGTTTTGCCTTAATCAATTCTTCAGCAACATGACTACCTATAAAACCTGCCCCTCCAGTAACAAGAACATTAGCCATAACAAAAAGATATAAAGAAAGATTAAAATAAGTTCTTGCACAACAAAAGCAATGAATTTATTTTATTAAACGAGGTTCGAGAGTACTTTTTCAAGGTTTTCCCCAATCTTTTTTGGACAGGCATAATCATTATATTTTTTAAACCCATTTTTAGCAATACTATACATTTTTTGTTTATTTTTTCTAGCAAAAAGAAGTGCTTTAGAAAGACTTTCTTCATCAGCCATTTTACAAGGAATAAAATCTAATCCTGGTGTTAATAACTCTCTAATTGCAAGAGTATCAGCACTTATTAGAGGCTTTGCTGCAGCAAGTATCTCAAATGCCTTATTTGGAATTACACGTGTAGTTTTATCTGTCTTGCCAAAAATCCCCAAGCCAACATCACATTTCTTGATTTCTCGCATAATATAATTATTTGATTTTTTACCCTCAAAACTAACTGAATTTAACCTTAATTGATTTGCAAGCTGTCTGCATTCAATAAACGTCTGCCCTTCCCCAATAAGGTGTATTTGAAAACTTGGCCCAAGCAGTTTAGCAGCTTTAATAATATACTCTACGCCTTGCAAAGGAATAAAAGTACCAAAAAAAAGAACTGTAAAAGATTTTGATACAGTATTTAACTTTTTAGTCTCATTTAAATCATTGCGTTTTGCACCAATAAATACACGCCGAAATTTCTTAAGAGTTTGATTACTCAAATTGAATTCGCGTTTAAAGAATTCTATCTGAGCATTTGTGTCAAGAATAATAAGATCTGCTAAAATACAATTGAGATAATCTACTGTTCTAAATAAAAATGATTGAACTGACTTTTTTTTATACAAAGCACGATCAAGCACAAAAGTATCATAAAGTGAATAAAACTTGTCAAGAACCACGGGTTTTCTTCTTAACCATCCAATTACACGAGCAATAAAGAACTCAATATGCCCTGGGTATCCAACAAAGAGAATATCAAATCTTCTTAAAAATAACCCTTTAAAAAATAGTTCAAATAGCCAATATGCTTTTGCAGAATGAAGCTCATAAACAGAAACATTATTCAGTCTCAAACCTTCAAGCAGGACTTCATTTCTTGAATAATCCTTTTGATATCTGCCAAAAAATAATACTTTAATTATCTCACCTTGTAAAGTTTTAATTTCCCTTCTTCAAATACAATCGGGTCAGCAAGCATTTTACAAGCAGTAAGAAAATAATCAATATTTGGTAAATTTAAGTTTACTTCTTCGCCAATTAAAAGTACTTCTTTACCAAAGGAATCATAAATTCTAAAACGTCCATTATTATAGTTATAATCGGCCCACCAAAACTGAAGCGCGCGCGTAGTCTCAGTTAATCTGCATATATTTGGCCCAGACGGATCTGGATTATCAATAAAAGACTTGTAAATAAATGGAACCAAATAATTATTGCTATCAATAACACAAGAATCTACTCCTACAACTATTCCCGCAGGAAGGGTGTCAATTTTTTCTACTATTGAATAATACCCTGAAAGTTCGCTTTTCTTTTCAAGAAGAACTCCAGAATATCCCATGAAATAAATTAATTCAAAAACAAGCAGTCCAATAA
>JAPLVQ010000029.1:5759-16930 GCA_026397035.1 Candidatus Iainarchaeum sp. | reverse complement strand
TCAACTACATTAATATCTATATTTGTGGGATATATTGCGGAAACAAAGTTATACGGAATCTTTTTTAATCTCAAATTATTACAGCGTTTATCAAACTGTGCGACGCCAAGAATCAGTGTATCCCCTTTTAATTCTCTTGCAATTGAAGTCATGTCGGTTTGTTTGCGAAGGTAAGCATTTTTATTATTATAAGAAGTTAGTGTCATCGTAAAAATTGTGAAGAACAATAATAATGCAACAACTATCGGGACTAGTGAAGGCATATCATCCCCTATCGGACCAATAAAGCCGCGTTTGTTAACATACTTCATACGAGAGGTTTTGCAAAAAATCGTTTTTTTATTCAACATTAATCCTCAACCCTTTTTCTTATTGCTTTCATTCTTTTACCTAAACAGTATCCTTTCCATTCTTTTATCAAAAAGCATACTATTCACTAATAATTTAATCATGTTCTTCATTCCCTTAATCACACTCTCCACTCATTCAATCACACTCTCCACCCCTCTAATCATACCCGCCACTGATTTAATCATGCTCTTCACTCCTTATGTCAGCACCATCATTAAACTTCCCTTATTTAACTGTTTAGGAGTATCCAAGTCGCTGGCAGTCAGCCCAAGAATAATTTCTGGATTGTTGAATAGAAGTAGTGGATGCTGAAGTGGAATTCGAAGCAAAAACCT
Source organism: Candidatus Iainarchaeum sp. (assembly GCA_026397035.1). Taxonomy (GTDB): domain Archaea; phylum Iainarchaeota; class Iainarchaeia; order Iainarchaeales; family JAAZKV01; genus JAAZKV01. The sequence continues at coordinate 16,244 of JAPLVQ010000029.1, read as the reverse complement.
GGGGATTTAAACAATCATCCACCTGCTGGTCAGGACTAATCCTCCCGCTCACTTTTAACTTATAACATCCCACGCGCAATATATTTAGTAAGCAATTATTAGGCTCTTTTTCAGTAGCGCAAGGAATTATATAAACGGTTTTTTGTCCTTTAATGGTTTCTTTCACAGCGGCGAAAGCGTTCGGGGAAGAAGCTTTTAGTTCTCCCTTAAGATACGCTCTTGGGTAAAGAACTACAGGCTGCATATCAGATTGCACATCATAAGTGAGTTCATTAAGTCCGCTTAATTCTTTAAGAAACTCCGGCGAAATAAGAACTATTCTTGCGTCAGTAGAAATTGATTTTGAAGCAATAACATTCTTTTTTGCATTTGGACTATTCGAGTGCTCTACTATGCGCATTATTAAAACATTTTGCTCTCCGCCCGCAACGTCTTCTCCGAAGCGTTTTGAAGAGAGTTCAAGATCATAAAAAAACGGGGTCGAGGATAAGCCGTAATAGAATCTGTCCGGAATTGTCGAGGTCTTAAATGAACAAGGAATATCGTTAGTTAATTGATCAGAAACTAGTTTTGAATTAGAAGCAAGCATCATATACCCTTTCTGGCCTAAATCAATGTTTGAAACAAAAAAAATGAACATTAAGGCTACTACAGAAACTCCTACTGCAAACAAAAGCATTTGCATTTTACTCATTATAAATCCAAGCATAAAAAACACCAATAACTAACTAATCATTAATCACTGTAAAATAACAAACTTTCATTAACCAAAACAATAAACTATTTAATCATAAAACAACAAACTATTTAATCACAAAACAACAAATTTCCCACAACCAAAACAAACAGTCAGCATAATCATTTTATACAATCAAACAAATTAAACATTAATTATTTTCAATATTCACTCAAACATTATGCTGCCTTGTACCATACACATATCTTTGGATAAGTATCGCCTCCGGGAGAAATATTTCGTATTACATATTGTCCCCTTAAAATTCCCTGCCCCATATCCGACTGGGGATTAATAATATCAAATCCTGCTTGTTGGAGAGGAGCATCAGTCATTGAACAGGATTCTTCACTCATGAAACTAGTATAAGTTGGGATATCAATGCATTTTTGGCGTGTGGCGTTCGCAAGCGCAGGATTTGAGAAAGTTATTATAAAGCACTCTTCAAGGGGCTTTTGGCATACTGCTGAACAAACTCTCCCGTTCTTCTCCATGTAAATTTTTAGCGAAGATTCTTTTGAAGAAAAACATTTAGTATCAGGCTGGAAGGAAAAAAGATTCGAGCTTCTTGTCACGACAGTATCTCGAATATTGCTAATTAACCCGGTCATTTCTTTATCAACCTTATTAAGACACGCTGCAGTAGTCGCTTCATCAAGCACTTTGTAACCTATCACTAGAACAAACGCCATTATTATTACGGCAACGAATAATTCAAAAGGAGCGGCTGCCTGTGCACGCTCACCGCTTTTTGTGCACAAGAAAGCAGGAACCGGAAAAGTTTTCCTTTTTTGAGATTTTTTATAATACTTTCCCAATCAAAACACCATTCAAAATTAAATATCACTCACAAATATAACTTCATCCGCCAAAGACTTTTTCAAAACGCTAAACAAACTTACTCGTTAAAAACAAAAACAATTATTAGTTAGTCTTTTGGATTGTTTTTTGTGCGCTTTGGAACATTGGTTTTACTATTAAAATCAAGAGTAAAGCGGCTATCGCAAAAACAAGTATCATATAAACCGCTCCAAAATCTCCGGCGGCATTTTCTTCAAAAAATACTGAATCTTTCATATTGAAAAGTAGGGAAAAGAAGTATATAAAAGTTAACCTAACAGTCCCCAAGCTGGAAAATATAAAAATTGACCCATTAAAAATCAACTTTAAATTAATTCAGTATTTTTTAATTTCCAAAATCATTTAAAGGCGGGCTTAATTCAACCCATATTTAACCACGAAAAAATCAACCCCACCTCTATTCACTATGCCAATATTAGAACCAAAATTCAAATCCGCAAACGTACGTCCTGCAACACACACATTCTCACCAGAATCAACAGCAACCGACTTTGCACCATCCGACCCTGTTACACTCCCGCTAACAGGATTTTTCGCCCACAAAGCATTCCCACCAGAATCAAACTTCACCATTCAAATCAACAACCACCGAAACAACACTAATACTCTCAACACCAATATTATTAGCAACTTTACCCGAAGTAGAACTAACATTAGTAACATTACTAAAAGACGAAAAATTAGAATAAACACTAACCAAAACCAAACCCAAAACAACAACCGCAACAATAACCAAATACTCACCCGTACCCTGCGCGACTAATCCTTTTCGCAACCGTTGATCCCCAAAAAACATAACAAAATAACTTAGTCTAGAATATATAATAGTTGACTTAACAGTACCCGCACAAGAAAGCAAGGAATTTTGTTTTTATCTTCTTCCGAGAACAAAGTATTGGAGAGCAAAACCTGTGAAATCGCCGATACTAAATGCATTTTCTGCAGAAGGAACAGTTGCTATTACCATACCGCTGGAATTTAGCTTAGAGAGTGAACTGCCAGTATTTGTAACCCAAACATTGTTATTTTCATCAATAGCAACACCATACGGGAAGCCCCCAACAGTATAATTTCCAAGCACAGCACCAGAAGAACTTAGTTTAGAAACATAATTGTTGCTGTTATTAGCAACCCAAACATTACCATTCATATCAACAGCAATGCCTTTTGGATAACTCCCAACAGTGGTGGTGCCAAACAAAACCCCTAAAGAACTTAACTTGGAAACTGTACCGCTAACAGAATTCGTAACCCAAACATTTCCATCCCCATCAACAGCAATGCCTGCTGGGCGAGTTCCAACATTAAATGTTCCAAGAACTGTACCACTAGGATTCAATTTAGAAACAGAATTGCCCCCAAAATTTGCAACCCAAACATTTCCATCCGCACTAGCAGCAATTCCTCTAGGATTAGCCCCTACTGTAAAAGTACCTAATATACTACCAGAAGGGTTCAACTTATATACAAGTGAATTATTTGCAACCCAAATATTTCCGTCAGCAGCAATTGTAACTCCTTCTAGAGATGAACCTCCCAAGGTAAAACTGCCAAGAACAACCCCATCAGAACTTACTTTATAGATTTTATTTGTTGAATTGGTTGAAACCCAAACATTGCCATCCAAATCAACCGCTATGCATCTCGGATTATTTGCCACATTATAATCCCCAAGCACATTACCCAAAAGGTCCACTTTAGCAACCTGATTTGTGTTAAAATTTGCAGCCCAAACAAAAGGAGTAAATAAAGGCGGCTGAAGAACAGTTACTGTTAAAACAAAATCAGCCAAATTTGCATTATTCGAATCATCCAAACATCTAACATAAAAGTTATTAACTCCTGCCGTAAGCCCGCTTACAGTCACAACGTGTGATAATGCACTGCCATTAAAATCATAGTTCATACTCACGTATGCTACACCTGCAGTAGTACTATATTTACAAGTAGCATTCTCATCAGTTGTAAGAGTCAAATCATAACTTGTTGTACCAAATGATAATGGTGAAGGATTTGTTCCAGAAATTATTGGCGCACTAGTATCCGCAAGAACATTTATTATAGTAATAAAATCTGTTTGATTTGCATTATTTGAAGTGTCAGAACATTTTGAATAAATATTATTATCCCCTATTGCAAGCTCTGTTATTGTTGCAGTGTGAGAAAGTATTGAACCGGTAAAAGTATGAGCCATGCTTGCATATTCTATTCCTACAGAGGTGCTGTATTTGCATGTTGCATTCTCGTCAGTAGTAATAGTTAAATCATAACTTGTAGTTCCAATAGCAAGCGGCGAAGGATTTGTTCCAGAAATTATTGGAGCATTTAAGTCAGGTATTAAGGCATCAATTGTGGAACCTATTGGAAGTACTTCATTCACACAGTCAATAACTACAGGAACTTGAATTGTTTTAAGAATACCATATTTTGAGGTTATATTAAAATCAAAAATACAGGTTTTTGTTAGCCCTGCAGTTGTGCATTTACAATCATTCGCGATAGTATCTAAAGCGAAAGTTGCGCTCTCGTTACTCATAACTTTTGTTGGTGAAAAAGAATTGCCGACTGTGGGTACTGTTGTTCCCGAACTTGAACTAATTCCAGTAATCGTGAAACTCTCTTCACCAGCATTCATTAGTCTTATTACTGCGTCCCCTGTTGAATCACTAACCACTTCCATGACTTTAATTTCCCCTGATTGGGAACCTGTCTCCATCGCTCTTTTACTTGCGGTAATAGAGACTTGCGAGGCGGAAGAACCTAAAATATCTGTTGAATAAACCGCTATTGAGAGAGCAACTACTACAATTACTGCTAGTATTACAATAAGTTCAAGGGTTCCTTGTCCTTTATTCATCCAAAACTCTCTTTCAAATTTCGTACTAATCAAACAAACACCTGATAAAGAAATACTTTTGTCCAATACCTTTACCCTTTACTTTAATATAAACCTTGCGACAAGCAGCTAAAAAAAGAATACTTACAACAGTACGGCGCAATCAAAAAATGAATATCTATGATTGGTCAAAATTTGCAATAGGCCAAAATTTATGACGGGACAAAACAAACAAAAAAAAGAATAGTTGCGGGGAAAAACCCCCGCATTTAGTAAAGAAATTAGATTTTAGTTTGCTGGTCTTTCTGGTACTACTACACAGCAGGATTGGTTGTCTTCAGAACTGCCTGGACTAAATTCTCCAACCGAATATTTTGATCCGAGTCTACCAAGTGAATCACTAACTTCTGAACAGGTAGCTTTGCAAATTATTTTTGCCCTTGCTTTAAGGTCTCCTGAAGCTTTTATGTTCTTCATGAAATTAGTTCCGCCGGTACTACTACCTGAATAGTTATTCTCTACCGAAATCTCTGAATCCCCTATTTGTCCTTTTACAAAGAATATTCTTGAGGGGTCAAGATTTGTTTTGTTAGTCAAGTCGGAGCTTGTTAATTCATCTCCTGCTTTTAGAACAAAGTTTTTCGTAGTTACTGCGCTTGATGGAAGCGCTTGCGAGATACCATCTTCTACAGCCGATTTTGCCGAGAGTGTTTGGTCAAATCCTACTCTTCCAATAATAGTTAGTAGAACCATTAATATTGCGAATGCTACAATTCCTGCAATCATTAGTTCGAACACACTGAATTGCTGCCCGCGCTGATTAAGCTTAAACATTAAACCACCTGCACAACAAAAAACTTTGATAAATATAAACCTACCTATTTTCCAATCCTTGCCCAAATTTCAAATTATTACTAACAATTTAATTATTACTTTTAACCCAATCATCACCTTTAACCCACTCATCACCTTTAACCCACTCATCACCTTTAACCCACTCATCACCTTTAACCCACTCATCACTTTTAACTATAACTCGCCCAGAAAATTTAATCGCTTATTTTCCCAAACGAAACTAGGCACTTAAAGCAGCATTCGTTTTCGTTTTCTGGGGCGATTCTTGTTTGGCAATTTTTCGCATCATCACTTGGCGTGCATTTAGCATAGACTTTGAGCGAGATTCGGCGGGAGAAAGTAACTTGTTTTTGGTCTTCACTAGGAGTAACTGAGCCTAGCTCTGCCGCAAAATTAAAACAATATTTACTTACGCCAGTACGGTTTTGAAGATCTGCCGCGTCAATAATTATTCCTTGTTCAAAGGTTAAGTCTTTTGATATAATTACTTGCCCGTCTGGAGAACTTGTCGCTGAATCCATTAGGAACATAAAATCAGCCATGGATTGCTGGATTGCTACTTGCTGGAAATAGCTTAGCGCGGAGATTATTATTAAGAGAATTGCTAAACCAATTGCTGAATCAATCATTAAACGGAAGACTGATTCGGCTTGACCGCGTTCATTGAGAAGTTTATTATTTTCATTATTAAGAAGTTTATTATTTTTGTTAATTCGGTTATTTGATTTCACCCCTCTTTTACTCATCCTGTCACCATCATTGAGGTTACTGCAAAGTTCGCTACGATGGTGGTTACTAAGTAGATGAGCATTGCGACTGGGAGGGTTTTTGCAAGAGTTATTTTGAATACCAAATCATTGTCTTCTTTTATTCTAACTGTAAAGTAAGTAAGGATTATTACAATCAAGGCAACGTAAGTGCCGATGATAAATAAGTATTCAAGAGGGGTCGCAAGTGTTTGAAAAGAAGTAATGTTTACTGAGAACATATTGTTCATGTTCATTCCGCCTAAGTCGCCAAGCTGACTCGTAATAGATGAAGTAACGCTGTCAGCTTCGGTTACTTGGGGGTTTGAAACTACTTGCGCTAGTGTCATTAAGACGACTTTTTGAAGGGCGGTAGTGATTCCAAGGACCATTGGCGCGATAAAGACGGCCATGGTTTGCATTGTGGTTGTCACGTCAGAGACGAGTTCTTTAAGGGATTTATTTACTTTATCCATGTTCTCCATTTGAAGTGAAAGCGACATGAGTGTTCGGGAAGCTACTTCTACACCTAAATTCACTGAATCAACTAAGAGGCGCATTGCGGTTTCAAGTATTTTTGAAGGGATTCCCCTCATTGAACCATAAATCGGGTCAAATACTGCGCTTTCAAGAGGAAGTCCCATGAGTTCAATATTTTCAACGGTTTTACCGAATACTCTTTCACTAATCATTAAATTAGGAAGAAAATCTTTAGCTTGTTTTAGCGCGTTTTCTACGGGCTTGTTTTCACCCATTCTTGAAGCAATCATATACATGGATTCTTTGAACTCGTCCTCCATTTGGATTATTTTTACTTGAGCAACGCGTTTGTAAATGTTTCTGTAAAATACAATAAAAGAAAATGCGCCTACTATTGTAAGGATTATTCCTGACCAGAAAATATATTTTGTTGGATCGTGGGCAGCGGAGGAAGTAAATTCAATTCTTTCTTTAATTACTTCAGCGAGCGCTTCATCTTCAGTCATTCCTTCAGCAGTTAGCTGCAAGAAACGATCCCCTTCTTTTATTCCGCCGCCAAAACCTTCCCCTAATTGGATACCATAAAGATCTACTGTGATTTTTTCAAAGTAATTCACTCCTCCTTTTTCTTTATTTACTTCAAGTAAGGATTTGTCAGCTGGAATTAATTGAAAAGGAATCATTGAGAGTCCTTCTTCGTCAACGGGGAAAAGAAATTTTGGAGGGAGTCCTTCCATTGAGAGAAAAATCGAACCGCAGAGTCCCACTATTACTATTACAATAGCAAGCATTCTCACGTCAAGAGTTTTTCCGCTTAATTGCATGCTCCATTTTGGCGGGAGCTCGGCGAAATTATCATCAATCTTTGGTGGTTCGTAAGTCGGAGGCCTTTTTTTCACAACATTTTTTGCGAAAGTGAAAGCCATGAACGGGATTAAAAAACAGTAAATGAATACTAGTACCGGCGCGGTGGCAAAAGGCATATTTGAGAATGCGGAGCCTACTGGAAGAATTATTACTAAAAGGAGAGGAAGGAGTATTCCAATATAAAAAAGCATTACTGCGGGCTGGTTTAGGCTCCGAGCATAGTCACCCATTTTGTCTTTTACACTCTCAAGAACATCAAGCATGGTTTTGTCAAGTATTTGATAGCGACGAGCTTCCGAGGGTTCCATTACGCTTGCACGCATCTTCATTAACGCGCCTTTTAATTCTGAAGAATATTTCCCCCATCGTGTCGCCATTAAATCTAATCCTTCGGCTATTGAAGAAAAATTCCCCATTTGAAAATCCCATATCAGGCGGTTGAAATCATCAGCGACTTTTCCTTTCCCGTGCTTGGAAGAAAACTCAATCGCTTTTTCTAAATTAGGAACGAGTTTCATTGACATTATCATATACCCTACCATTTCCGGAACATAAGTCAGCGCTTTATTTCTTTCATCATCCGCAGAATTAATCGGGTAACTTTTAATCATGAAAGCTATCATGGCGACTATCCCAAAAAGTATTGCCGCAACGGCTACTACAATCATTATTGCTAAATCACCGAACATGTCAGTGAATAATCCTAAACCTAAACTAGTAAATCCGAGGTCAATACTTAATCCGACAAATGTTACTATTACTGTTACAACTACCGCAAGGATTGAACCAAAAATCATTACTCCCATCATTGCCGCATTAAGTTCTTGCGGCGAGAGACGCCAGCCAAGGAATTGAATCGCTTCATTTTGTTCTTGAGTAAAAACCGTGTCCCTGCCAAAAGCAGGGAACTGTTTACTCATTCTTTTACAAAAAATTACAAACTCGGGATTCTTTTCCACACCCGCTTTTGTTTCGCCCTCAAACGGCATGCTTATTGACGTAATTCCTTTATATAATTCCCCGGGGGAAGCTTCGTAAGACATTTTTTTCTGCAAAGGCAAAAAAACACCGCAAATAATAGAATATTTGGATATAAAAAGGTGCTTAGGGGTGAAAGAGAAATATGCTACACAAACAAAAATCAACTTTCAAAAAAGCTTCTTAGCATTCAATTATTTTCTTCACACAGTCTTTATAATCTTCTGCAATTCCTTTAACAAAATCAGACATTTCTTGATCGGCATCATAACCGGAGTATTGTATTTTGTGCCGAGTCAGGCGCATATCATCGACAGCATTGAGAAGTCCGTTTAACTCTTTTTCTTTCGGATAAAGCGCTCTTACAGCAGCAATCAAGCAAATATGGCTTTTTTCGGTATAGCCTTTATTAAAAATCAGGGCTTGATTTAAACAAAAAATAGAGTTATAACCGGTTATTACGGCAACATCAAAAAAGCCTGCGTTAATGTTTGTTTGAACTGCTTCCAAAAAACGTTCCGCTTTTTTTATCGAAGAAAATACCCTCTTTTTGGCAAAATCGTCCTTTTTTATTAAATCTTTTTTTAAGCAATCTTCAAAATTCATATTTTATTCCCTTTTATCAAAATATTCTTTCTTTGGACTTCAAAAACGAACGGTTCTTTGTCTTGCTCCATTTTTCGCCATTTCAGCCAAGAATATATTGACAATTGCACCTCCCTTTTTATTACTTGCTCAAATTTCGACACTAGTCTAAAATCAACATCCTGTTTTTCGCCTATAACAAGAATATCTAAATCGCTTTTCTCATCAAATTCACCTGAAACAAAACTACCATAAATCGCCAAAGAATAAGCATTTTCATTTACTAACGAATCTATTCCAAGTTCATTAAAATTGGCTAAAGCAATGGTTTTCTTAAGTTCCTTAACAAGGAAGTACGCATTGTTCAAAGAGAATATTTTTTGGTTTCCCTGCGCACGGACAAGAAGAGTATTCGCTTTTAGAAGAATATCACAATAATGTTTTGCTGTTGAAACACTAATATTCAGCTCTCTTGCCAGACCATTAATGTGAACTTCTTTTTTAGGATTAAAGGCAAAAAAGCTAAGCACTTTATTTCCTGCAAACTTTCCAAAATCCTTTATCATACTATTAAAAGAATAATCATTCTATTTATAAAACAATTGTTCTATTAAAAATCAGTTTCTTATTTTATAGATTATTTGACCGCATTTTGAATCTTTTCCCGTTTAGCCCTTTTCCAAGTAATTCTTGTCTTCTGAGTTTTGCCAGCAGTTCAAAATTAAATTCTTCAGGTTTATCAACTAGTTCCGGACGGCTTTTAGAAACAAAAGCTATTGCATTTGCAACATTTGTCCCGCCATACATTGTACAAAGAGCACTTTGTAATCCGTTTGGAACGCCAATTTTTCCCATAGAAAAATTTTTACGTGCGGTACGCATTTCTACATCAAAACGCCTTTTCGCATTCCTGCTAAGCTTGGCCCCCATTAGAATCACTTTTCATAAACTTTCTTAATTATTTCTCATATGCTTTTTGCAATTTTTCCAACGCATCGGCGATTTTGCCTGTTTCTTCAATAAGAATCTTTTGAGTCCAAGCTTTGAAGGATTCTTTTAAGGAATCACGCTGTTCACAGGTTGGGGAAGGGTTTATGGTATAAGTTAGCCCGTCACGCGCGATTACGCCTAAATCAATTAAGCGATTGAGGTGGTAGCGTATAAGTTTCTCGCTCATTTCAACGGAATTCTTTTCTTTAATAAAAGCTTGGAGATCAAGTGTTGTTGGGAATTGTTTTTTTGTAAAAAGGAAGTGAAAGAGTGAATCAAAAACCAAAAAGCCCTTGTCACGGGTTTCTTTTGGAGAAATTAAGCCTAATGATAGACAGCACCAGCGAAGAAGAGATTTGCGCGTGAACATTACAGAGGAAGGTAAATCTATCTGGCGAAGAGTAAATTCTCTTCTAATTAACTCTGCTTCGGGAATTATTTCTGCCATCAAAAACCACCAAATAAAAGGAAAAACTCTTTTTCCTTAAAAGTTTAACATCAAAGAAGTATTTAAGAGTGGAGGGTAGAAGGAGAGGGCAAGTTTTTATCAC
>JAPLVQ010000029.1:0-5723 GCA_026397035.1 Candidatus Iainarchaeum sp. | reverse complement strand
GGGCAAGTTTTTATCACTATAAAAAACGAAGAATTTGAATATACTTAAAAAGGCTCCCAAAACCAGCTCAATATAGAAAGTCCAAAGGCACAAAAGTCTTTAGACTCAATTCAAGGGGGAATTGGAATGAATTTTTCAAAAATAATGGGGATTCTTGTGGTGCTTTTAATGGCGACAACCATTGCATTTGCGGGAACAACAAGTGACTTAAAAAATGACTTAAAAAATATTAATGATGTTAAAAATACAGCAAATATTAGCGATTTAAAATTAGTAAATAACATAAAAAATACAATAACTAATAGTGAATTAAAAATCACTAATAGTGAATTAAAAACTACTAATGATAAAAAAAATACATCAAGTACTAATATAGAAAGCACAATAAATGTTATGCCAAGTACTGATATTACAAATACAATAAATAGCCTGTCAAGTAATAACAGGGTTGATTTAAAACCAAACTATACTGTAGGGCTTGTTTTTGTTGATGCAGAGAATTTGAGTTTAATTCCTGCAGAAAGTGTAAAAATTACTCATAAGTACTGTGTAGGGAAAAAATGCACTAAAGAAACATTTACTCCTAACGCTAATCCATGGGTTGCTAATGAAAAAGTTGGCACACATGAATATATTATTGAAGCAAAAGGACATGAAAGTTCATCAATTTTGTTTAACTTAAACAAAAACGATGTTTTCACGCAATTGTTTCTTTTAAAACCAATGCAAAAACTGGGAAAAGGAACTTTTTATATAATTGACAGTAAAACAGGACAACTTATAGATATTGCTAAAACGCCTGTTTATGCTATTGAGAATACTTGCGTTGCTTCAAACGAGGAGACTAAGTGCGCAAATAAAGAAGTAATAATCAAAGAAAATCCTTTTACATTAGAAAGAGTTAGTGGAACATACTTATACACTTTTTCTGCTAAAGGGTATGAAGATTATTCAAGTAAAGTACAGTATAAAGTTGAAACTGGCTTTAATGAAAAAGTATTCTTAAAGAAAGCAACACCGCCTGAAGTTAAGGGGCAAATAAATATTAAAGTAGTTGATGAAAATGGAGGATGGATTAATCCTTCACTAATAACATACAACATGAATATTTGTCCATTAATTCCTGAACCAAATTCGACTTGTCAGGGAATAGATAATACTGGTGTTTTGGATAATCCATTTTCAATCAAAACAACTCCTCAGCACATTTACACTGTTGAGGTAATGGTTAATGGATACGCATCAGTTAAGAAAAGTTACTCAATCACTGGTAACGAAGTGGTATATGATACTGTATAAATGAAAAAGAGTACTGCACCTTTAGTGAAAACAATTGTTACTGTGTTTGCAATTGGATCAACAGATTCTAATACAGTTGACACAAACATAATTGTTGAGCCTAGCGCCGCTGACGCAAACTTTTCAATAACAAGCAGTCCATTTGATACAAACACTAGCACAACAACTTGGGCAAGGCTTACAAATAATCCAATAATTTCGTACCTCCCTTACGGGGACTATATGTACAAGATTTACTCAAACAAATATGGTCTTGGAAGTGTAAAGTTTTCAATAACCAGCGATGAAACAAAAAATGTATCGCTATTATTGACTAAGTAACACTGAGTAAGTAATTATATTGGAGGAATGGAATTGGATTGAATCTAATTTCGTTTCCTCCCAAAAGCTTTTTTTCTTCTGTTCATAGTCCAAAACAACCAAAGAAAAACCCCCAAATATCCCCGCCCAAAAAAGCATTCAATCTGAACAGTTACACAAAACTTGTTTTCACAATTCTTTTACCAAAAAATTTCCTGAATTAAATCCATGTTCTGCCCAATAATCTGGATAAGTATCGTCTGGATTTTGGCGCATCTTGTCGCGTATATAATTCATATCAAAAATAAGCTCATCCATTTTATACCCTCTTTTAATAAGTTTCTCTCCAAATCGTGTATAAATGTCAAAGAAAGATTTTCCAATCCATTCTTTGGATTCTTTAGGGCTCATTACAACAAGCTTTCTAAGTCCAATTGCTTTTGCATAAGATTCAACTGTTTTAATTGTTGCCATATCCCAGTCTAAAAATCTCCGCTCTAATTTACTTGGCATCCTAGAAAATCTTGAGTCCCGTGACCAAACAACAAGCGCTTTACTTCCGTCTTTTAGGCGCTGAATATTTGCGGTCATATAGCCAACTGCGCCGGATAAGGCAGGAACATAATCCCCATGATATCTGTGCCTCAGGTATTTTCTTGCAATGCTTGCTTTGGCTGGTTTTGCAATTATTCTTATTGCATCACCGAATCTTGTGAGCACAGCTACCGGAGGACCGGGAACAAATGACACTGAAAGCTTCTCACCTGACTTTATTGGAACAACAACTCTTTTCTTCCAAAGAAAAAAAAATAAAAAAATAAACCTCTTTTTTAAAATAACTATCTTTCCGGAAGGGGTTGCTTCTGCAACTCTTTCGGAAAATAATTCAAAACCAGAACCAACTTTCCTTAAAGGTTTTTGTTTTATTTTAACACTTTGTATATCCGAAACAATTGCAGCCGCTTTTGCCGCGGCAATAGAATTTCTTTGAAGTTCCTTTATGCTCAAAGACTTTCCTTTGGTTAACCTAGCAAGATTATTTTTAAATATAGCCATCGCCTGAGGATTTGATTCTATTTTTGCTCTTAATTGAAAAGAGATCAATGGAAGCACTCTTTGCTCTGTTGGGGGAAATCTAGCCCCTGCCCGTACAGATAAAAAAGCTGTTTTCGCAGATCTCATGAAACAATTACTTCCAAAGTAGTTAATAAATTCTCTTAATTAAATGAAATTCTCTTAATTGAAGGAAATTCCCTTAATTGAAGAAAGGTTTCATAATCGAAAAAAAGCGGAAAGAATTTAATGCAAGTAAAATAATTTGCTCGATTTTTCCTTCCGCTACATAAAGCTACATAAAAACTGCTTTGGAGTAATGTTTAATAATCCGCTTCGCATTTACTTTTAGCATCGGTGGTGTTATGATTGATGTAAAAGCGGAGTTATCTCCTTTTAGAATGGTTCTTGCCAGAAGAGAGCCTGTGGAATTAATGGTGGAGTTGATTAATAATTCCAACAAAATCCAAATGGTTTCTTTGGAGCTTGGCGGAGGAAGTATGCTTGCTTTTGATAAGGGTGGAAGAATGAGGGTATTATCGAAAAAGATTGATTCTTTTAAGCCGGGCGAAAGGATTAGAGATTATTATAATGTTTATCCTGCGGCTAATGTTGAGAAAGGAATAGAGACGATTACTATTCTCGTTACGGAACATTACAATAATTCTTACCAGTATGTTCAGAGCAAAAAAGTAAAAGAACTTACTATGAGGATTGATTAGAGAGTTCAAAACAGATAATTGATGCAAAAATTCAAGGCAAAAGAATGACGGAAACGAATTGAACGCAATTAGTTGGACAGCATTTGAAGAATCATGAGATTCATTTTAGGGGTTGATATACGTGGCAAGATTATTCATTCCTGGGCCGATTAGTGTTCCTGAGTCGACTCTAGTTGCAATGCATCGAGAAATGATTGGACACAGAGGAAAAGAATTTTCTGAAGTTTTTGCTAATTGCGCCCAAGGACTAAAGAAAGTCTTTTACACAAATAACAGAGTGCTTATTTCTACAAGCTCCGGCTCTGGATTAATGGAAGGAGCTATTCGAAATTGCGTTAAAGATAAAGAAAATGTTCTCATGTGTTCTTGCGGGGCTTTTGGGAGAAAATGGTTTGATATTGCCAAGGCTTGCGGGAAGAATACAGAGCTTTTTGAAATTTCCCCCGGAAAAGGATTTAGAAAAGAAGAATTGGAAGAAAAATTAAAGGAAAAAAAATACGCCGCGGTTTGCGTTACTCATAATGAAACTTCTACCGGAGTAATGAATCAGATAGAAGAACTTGCACCAGTGGTGAAAAAGCACGGAGCGTTTTTTTTAGTTGATGCTGTGAGCTCGATGGGCGGAGCCAAGATTGAGGTTGACAAAATCGGGATTGATGTTTGTATCACGAGCTCACAAAAATGCTTCGCCTTACCGCCTGGATTAAGTTTTGCAAGTGTTAGCGAGGGCGTTCTAAATAAAGCAAAGGGGATTAGCGAGCGAGGATTTTATTTTGATTTTGTGGAACTGGCTAAAGAATATGACACTAATCAAACACCCTATACTCCGGCAGTTGGATTATTTTTTGGATTAAAAGAAAGGCTTGAAGTTATGAATGCTGAAGGAATGGAGAATATTTGGAAAAGGCATGAAAAGTTAGCTTCAATTACTCAAAATTGGGCTAGAGGAAACGGGATGAGTCTTTTTGCTGAAGAAAAGTATCGTTCAAATACTGTTACTTGTATTGAGAACACTAAAAAAGTTAATTTGGAAGAAGTAAAGAAGAAAGTCAAGGCGAAAGGATATGTAATGGATGCTGGGTATAGGAAAATGAATGAAGAATTGCTTAAACAGGGAAAAAACGAGACGTTTAGAATCCCCCACATGGGTCCGCTTACAGTTGAAGAGTTGAATAAATATTTGGAAGTACTTGCTAGTGAAATGGGGTTGTAGAAAAAACAGAATTTAAATTTGAACTTGAAATTAAGTGCAGCGCAATTTTATGGGCAAGTATTTTATTACAAGGATTTTATTTTTAGGAGTTGGTAGAAATGATAATGCCAGTAAATAAATTAATTCTAATCGCGGATCCAATTTCTGACACTGCAGTTCAAATATTAAGTTCAAACGGAATCAAAAGCAGTATAAAACTCGGGCTTAAAGAAGAGGAACTAATTAAACTCACCCCTGATTATGACGGAATAATTGTTAGAAGCAGAGTTAAAATTACAAAACAAGTTCTTGAGAGCGGCGCACGCGGGAAACTAAAAATAGTTGGAAGAGCGGGTGTTGGTGTTGATAATATTGACAAAGAAGCGGCTAAAGCGCTTGGAATAGTTGTAGAAAATACTCCTTTTGGAAATACTAACGCCGCTGCGGAGCATACACTTGCTTTGATGATTCTTTTATCAAAACATATTATTCATAGCCACAACAGCATGAAACAAGGAAAGTGGGATAGGAAGAATTTTGAAGGAACTGAATTAAAAGGAAAAACTCTTGGATTAATCGGGTTTGGAAATGTTGGGAAGAAAGTTGCAAAAGTTGCTCTTGCTTTTGAAATGAAAGTACTTGCTTATGATCCATTTGTTGATTCGGCAAAACTTGCGGAAATCGGAGTAAAAAAAGCGGAGCTTGAAGAGATTTACATTAAGGCAGATTATATTACAGTACACGTTCCACTCACTGACAAGACAAGAAACATGATTTCAAAGAAAGAGTTTGACAAAATGAGTTGCACGCGGAGGAGTAATTAATGAAAATGCACTCCTTAATGCAATTAATTCCGGAAAAGTTGCCGCCGCAGGACTAGATGTTTATTCAGAAGAGCCTCCAATGAATAAAGAACTTATTGCAAGCGAAAAAGTTATTTGTACCCCACATCTAGGGGCTTCAACCCTAGAAGCACAGGAAAATGTTGCTTTAGAAGTTGCCGAACAAATGGTTCTCGCGTTAAAAAAAGGCGAAATAAAGAACTGTGTTAATGGGGTTACAAAATTAAAGGAATAAAATAGATTCCGATTCCAAATCATTTAACTTCGACTTTTGAATGACCTTAATCAAATTTGGTTCATCTTATTTTAACCCAC
>JAPLVQ010000143.1:2966-9650 GCA_026397035.1 Candidatus Iainarchaeum sp. | reverse complement strand
GACTGAAGAAATTCTTCGTCCAAAATCAGGCAGTTTTGTTTTCATAGTGAACTCCTTAAACTCATTTTTTCATTGGACGCGCACTCACAGTCCCTTCCTTGTTATCAATAACCTCAATTCCTTGGGATTTTAGTAAATCCCTTATTTCATCCGAGCGCTTCCAATCCTTAGTCTTCCTTGCTTTATCCCTTTCTTCAACCAAATCTTCCTGCTCACTCGTGAGTTCGAAATACTTTTCCTCAAAATCAAGAACTCCAACAACAGAATTAATTTTCTTTAAAAACTCAAGCGCTTCAATAGCCCCGCTTTCACCTATTTCACTCGCATCAATTAATTTATTTACTTTTTTTATAAAATCAAAAACATATTTCATAGCCTGAGGAACATTAAAGTCATTATCCATTGCTTCAGTAAAACCATTCATTGATTCATCAATAAACAATTTGAATGAATCATCTTTTTTATTGATTTTTATTTCTCTCAAGCGTGAAATAAAATTCTTTAACCCTAAAAGGGTTTTTTGTGCGTCCCCCACCGATTCAAAAGTAAAGTTCAACTGTTGTCGGTAATGTGAATTAATGAAAACATACCTAACAGCAAGCGGAGAAAAACCCTTCTCAACTAAATCCCTTAAAGTGTAAAAGTTTTTCAGACTCTTAGACATTTTTTTACCGTCAACAAGCAAGTGCTCACAATGCATCCAGTACTTAACAAACACCCCCCCGTTTGCACCATCGCTTTGAGCAATCTCGTTTTCATGATGCGGAAACTTATTATCCACCCCACCCATATGAAGATCAAAATGCTTACCCAAATACTTTTCACTCATTGCGGAACATTCAATATGCCAGCCCGGTCTTCCCTTTCCAAGCGAAGTCTCCCAAAAAACAGCCCCGTCATTTTCATCCCATGCTTTCCATAAAGCAAAATCCCCAACACCCTCTTTTTCATATTCGTCCTGCTTAACCCTAGCTCCATCCTTAAGTTTTTTTGTATCAATACCTGCAAGTTTTCCATAAGCCGGAAACTTTTTTATTGAAAAATAAATTGAGGCATCCTCCCCCTTGTATGCCAAACCCTTATCAAGAAGTTTTTTTACTAACACGACCATCTCTGGAATATGCTCGGTTGCGGAACAATAAATTTCAGCAGGGAGAATATTTAGCAACTTTACATCAGCAAGAAACGCTTTTTTGAAAGGCTGTGTATATTCGCTTAACGCCATCTTATTTTGAATAGACGCGCGAATAGTCTTATCATCAACATCAGTAAAATTCATTACCTGCTTTACCTTAAAACCCTTGAATAATAAATAACGCTTGACTAAATCCTCCCAAGAGTAACACTTGAAATTCCCTATATGAATATAATTGTAAATCGTCGGCCCGCAAGTATACATCCCGACAAAGCCCTTCTTCAGTGGAACAAACTCTTCAACCTTATTTCCCATTGAATTAAATATTTTAAGAACCATAAACAAAATAGAACAATAACTAATTAAAAAGAGAGGGATTAACAGACAAGACAGTCTACCAAGTACACCAAAACAACTATTCTCAAAAGTTATACTGAGAAATTAACTTCAAAGCCTGAATTTTATTTTGAAGTTCAATAAGTTTTGGAGTAAGTTCTTCAAGAGGCACCCTGCTTTGCCAGCTGGCTGCCTTCGTGAGACTTATAACCTCATCTGACAAAATCTTCTCCATTGGGACCATCTTCCCAACCTGCCCCCCAGCCCAAGAGCTGAAATTAATATACTTATGCCCACGCCTTATGGCTCTATCCCTTTCTTCCGTCCAAACCCGGCATTGCTCTTTAAATATCGTTGAGAGATTTTCAGGGAATCTTTTCGCCAAGGCCGCTTCTAATAATTGCTCCTCAGGCAGTTTTGGACCAGACGCAGCATCAACAACTTTAAACATCTTTTTAATAAATGATTTACCCCTTTCCAAACCCATAGGTTTATCAGCTTCCCCAAATCTTTCATGCTCTTCCTGATATTCAGGAGAAGTTCGAAAAGATTGCTCCTGCTGGAGCTCGCGGTGAGGACGGGAAACCCATTGTTTAGGTTGTAAAACTTTTTGTTGCGAGCGTTGAGTTTTAAGTTTAGCCCTTTGCGCTTTTCTCCACTCAATAATTAATCTTGTACGTTCTGCCTCGATAGAAGCCTCCTCTCCAACCTCATGCTCCCCAATTTTTATTGATTCTCTTGCAGAACATACAAGCTCCCTTTCTCGTTCCATAAGCCAAGCATCAAAAGTAGGCGCCTGTCCATGATGCCTTTCTTTAGCCCCTAAATAGTCTTGAAGTAATGTTCTATAATTTGCAGGTATTCCACGAGCCTTAGAAGAAACCCCGTCAGCACCTCCATTTGAACCATTTAATGCGCCCTTTGAAAAAGATCTTTTTGAAGAAGAACCTCCATTTGCTACAGAAGGCGTTTTATTCAACCCATTTCCAGGCAATACTCTCGAACGCTGCTCTTGTACAGGCAAGGAAAAACCAAAGTTCATTTGGTTAATTCCATTCTTTCTTTGAGGAACCCTTCTAGGCATATAACAAGTAAACGCACACTTTGTATTTAAAATTTAGCTTTACCTTAGAGGTCATTTTTTTAACAATAACTCCGCTCAAAATAGCAGAGCATTAAATATAATTATAATTAACTGGAAAATGATATTTTTCCCCTGCTTCTTTTAACGCTGAAAACAGAAAATCCAATCCCTCTCGCGACTGGAGGGTTCTTGAGTTTCTAAAAGCAGCTACAATTGAAGTAACTGACCTGTTCCACGCGGTCACGGAATTATCCTCAGGCTTAAGAAAATCAATATCCTGAACATAAATTCTCTCGCCAAGAGAAGAATTCTTTGGTTTAATTCCATTAAAAACATCAATAATCAATTTCCCGCTTGGCATTAAGTGTCCACTCCAATCAGGAAAAACAGTTCTTTGAACAACTCCAACTTCCCTATAAGAAAGACCAGCTTGGGCTAGTAGCGCGGTTTGTTTAATCATCTCTACTACTCTTTTTTGATAATGAACTTCACTCAAATTAATACTTGAGAAAAAAGTATTCTTCTCAGTAAATTTTGATCCATACTTAGAAGTATTTTTCCCGCTAGTGTTGCCAAAAATAAAGGGTTCTTGAATCAAATACTCTGTTTCAACTCCATCATTAATAGTTTTGAAAAAAGCCATTTTTGGATGAAGAACTTTGCTTTTACTTAAACGAGCAATTACTTCCTCATAATTGCCTCCCTTCATTTGGAGCAACTTCTCCCTAATGCCCTTGTTCAACCTCTTAATTACTGCAAACTGTGCAGAACGCTTCCCTGCAAATTTTACTTTTCCAATAAAAATATCTGAAATTTGGGAAGAAGCAATCTTTCTTCTTGGATTAATGCTAATCCATTCCACATTACTCATTGTGAAAGCTTTTCTTTGACCAAAAGGTTCAATTGTTTTACTAACTCTTATTGGCTTTGGCAAAGAACCCTCTATTTTAGTGGCGTCATAAATAATTATTCCCTTTCTTATATTTTTTGAGATAGGAAAAGATCTTTGTTTAGTTCTCTTTTTCCAAGCATGATAAGAAGAAGCAAAACCAGTCCCAATTCTAGCGCGAGGAAAACCAGCCTGTGGAATTCTAGTCATAAAACAAGGAACAACTAAGAAGAATTTAAACCTATCCCAAAAATAAGCTAAAGTTCAAAAAATTAAGATACAAGAACTTAAACAAAATATTAAGACTGAATCAAAAAAAGCATTTTTGGAAAGACTAATCAGAATCATAATCTTCGCTCTCTTCATCCCCTCCTTCTTCCCCTTCTTCATCCATTTCAAGCTCTTTACTCTCAATAAGCTTCAATACACCTTTCTTGCCCGCGATTATAGTATATTCAAGATTACACTCAGGACAAGCTACTGCGTCTCCTTCTTCCATATCGGCAAGCTCAACATCAAAACGAGCCTTACATTCGGAACAAAGTTTCTTCATAGGACCCATAATTATTTTTCTAGCACTATCGTTTATAAACATTACTTTTTTGCCATAAAACCACTTATATTTAATTTAAAGCCTATTTTGAGCAGATGATTTTGATTTTTAGAAACAAGAAAACTTTACTAAAGGAAAAACAAATCCAAAAAAGTCCCTTTTAAGGTATCTCACAAAACTAGAATAATATCCTTGAAAGCAAAACCGAAACAAAACTATTTAACAATACTACAACCGCCATTATCAAAATCCAATTAACTAAAAGTTTCAAGCCCGAAATCCCAAAAACCACTTTAAGCATTCTGCCTGAAGCCACAATCCATCCAACAGCAAGAATAACCATGACCACAATTATTATTGGAAACAAAACAAAAACAATGTTCTGTGAAAGCCTAAAAACAACAAACACAATTAAAGCCATCAACAAAGAACCAACGAGATTAATATTCCAGAGCTTGGAAACCACCGAAACAAACTGTCTAAACTCCGTACTCTTAAGTTTTGCCCTCTTTTTTATATGAACAAACTCAAAGAACCAAATCACTAAAATAAAAATCAACCACTGAATAAATCCCGTAATGAAGAAAAAGCCCGCAAGAAAAGCATCACCAATAAAACCAAAAACCACTAAAGCCAAAAGGAGCGATGTAAATATTGGCACCAAAACCGAAATAAATGAAAAAGAATTATTAAAAGCATTTTCAAAAGCCCTTGTCGGTGAAAAAATTACCCCCGCAACCATTAATATCACCAGAATATAGAGAAAACCCTCTATTTAAAACTAACCCTCTCACAACTTTCGTCCAAACTTTTTACTCAACAGTTATAATAAACTTAAACTAGTTTATATAATCCCAAAACAATTCAATACAAACCCAAAACAATTCAATACAAATCCTAAACTACTTAGCTTCTTCCAAAAACCTTTTTCTTTCGGACTCATCCTTAGAATCTCCAACCTTATTTGTATTATGTGTTCTTGAAACATCAATGATAAAATTATTGTGAATAATATCCCGCCCGATTATTATAGGATAAGGCAAACCCTCTCTATCTTCAATATTAACCCCGGTTTTGATTACCTTGCCTTTTACTATAATCGTCGCTTCAGCAATAGCTCTCCTTGTATAACCCCTATGAGAACTAGCACTCTTAACTTTCACACTAGAAACAATCGGACCCACACCAGCTTTAGCCGCAATCTTAACATCAAGACAAGTACGCGTAGCCCCAGTATCAAAAAGAGCCCTCTTCTTAACAGTCCCTTTACGCCCGCGAATCTTCACAATCTCTACAAGACCAATAATTTTTTTTTTAGACATTATATCACAAAATCAAACAAACATTCCCAAAAACTTTATTAAATACTGGAAAACCTAGTTATTAACTCTTTTGCTCAATCAAAATCCCCAAAAAAGAATCAAAAAAATGCTTTTTTATGAAAGCCCACACCCTAAAGTATACAGATTCTTTAAAAAAGAAGCCATTCATTTTTTTCGTCAACGAAATGAAATCCGCTAATCATTCATTAAAATGCACTAATTTCATTGAGTTGTTAAGTAAAAGCCAAAAAGGAAAGCCTTTTATTAAATTCCTCAGTGTAATGCGAATAGAGCATGAACATTCTATTAATCGCTGAAAAGAAAACGCAAGTCGCACTATGCATTACTGCACTAAAAAACAGGGGCGTGGAATCAAATTACTTACGCGTCTCAAAAATCACTATAGTAAGCACACAAAACAAAACAACCTTAAAATCACTCGGAGAAGAGCTAGACCGCCCAAATGCAGTATTTATTCAAACACGCGCTTCATTCGCCCCATTCATTGAACCAATGCTAGAAGAACTTGAAAAACTAAAATGCTATACTAGCGCAAAAAGAGGAGCATATTATTTCGGGTGGAACGAACCATTCCAATTTGTAACACTCGCGCAAAAAGAAGTTTCAGTCCCAAAAACCATAACTACCGCTTCAATAAAAAACTTGGAACAAACTTCAAAAAAGATTTCTTACCCAGTAATCGTAAAAACATTCTCGGGAAAAAAAGCTCAGCAAGCAATAATTATTTCTTCAGCAAAAGAGCTGAACTTGTTTGCAAAAAGCATAAAATCCGAAATAGACGCTTTTCTAATAGCACAATTTATTGAAGGAGATGTTATTTCTTCAACAATAATTGGAAACAAGGTTTTTTCAATTAAAAGAAAAACCGTTGAAGGCAGTACTCAACGAATACGCGAAGGAAAATCTTACAAATTATCCGAGGAAGATACAAATACAGTAATAAATGCGGCAAGAGCCGGAGGGCTTGATATTGCACGAGTAGACATGATACGCGGAAAAATAATCAAAGTAGATCCATTTATTCCGCTTGAAGAATTTAACATCGCATGCGCTGAAAATCTTGAAGAATACATCGCAGATAGATTAATCGAAATGAGCGAGAATCATAAAATAGTTGAAGGACCAAATTCCGCTATGCTTGAACTAAAAAGATTCTTCTCAAAAATTATCCATAAAAAAACAGCCAACAGAGGTGAGCAATAATGAAAGGAAAAAGCCTCTTAATAATCGGTTCAAGAACATACAAAAAATCTACTGTAAATGCGTTAATTGAAGAAGCAAAAAAAAGATTTACAACTGTATTATTCGCGTCCATAGATAAAATACAAATACAAACATCAGAAG
>JAPLVQ010000143.1:2389-2868 GCA_026397035.1 Candidatus Iainarchaeum sp. | reverse complement strand
AGGAAAAGCAGGAGTGTTTTACAAAGGAAAAAATGCGCTAGAGTTTGACGCTATCTACCCCAGAATTTCTTCAAAAGACATGCTCCTTGGAGAAACACTATTAAAAACAATTGAAGGTACAGAATCATACTGCCCGGTAAGCCTTGAAGCATACCGAATCTCAAATCATAAATTCTTTACAAACCAAAGACTCGCAAACTCGGAAATCCCAAGCGTATTAAGCACACTCTCCCTCTCTCCAAAATACGCTGATTACGCTGTAAAAGAAACAGGATATCCATTTGTAATGAAAATAATTTCAGGATTCGCCGGAAAAGGAGTAGTACTAATAAATTCAAAAGAACAAATGGAAAGCATTCTTGACGCGATGCAGTTCTTTGAAGAATTCATCTGCACGCAAAAATTCATTAAAGGAAAAGACTATGACCTGCGATGCTATGTAATTGGGGATTATGTTATTGCTGTAAAAAGAAAATGTA
>JAPLVQ010000143.1:0-2375 GCA_026397035.1 Candidatus Iainarchaeum sp. | reverse complement strand
AAAATGTAAAAAAGGGGAATGGCGCGCAAACGTTTCACGAGGCGGAAGCGCAAGCCTGATTAACCCCACACCCGAAATGCTTTCAATAGCAAAAACTACCGCAAAAACAATCGGAATGGACATCTGCGCAGTCGACTTAATGGAACAAAAAAATAAATTAGCCGTAATTGAAGTAAATTTCATGCCAGGTCCTTTTAAGAAATTCCTTGGAACAACAGTTGTACAAGAGTGGGTGAGATTACTCGCGGACAAATCTGAGAAAAAATCAGCAGAAGTCAAATAAGGAGTACAACAAAACAAACAAGATAATAACAAAATAACAAGCTAAAAAAAACCCGCAAAATAAAAAGCAAACCCCATATTTTTTGTAAAAATTCCGGCCAAAACAATTATTTAATAAAAAAACTCTAACCAAAACAATTAATATTAACAACACTAATCCTCTATTGATTATGAACTCCCCTGACTACTCAAAAATAGATCAAAAAATATGCCTACTTTCAGGGTCAATAGAAACAAATCTTTTAGCTTATATTAATCCGCAAAACTCCTCTGAAGAAAGAAAAAAATTCTTTGAAAGCATAAAAAATGGAGAACAATACAATCCCCAGTTTATTTACCTTCCAAGAAGCCCGATTTTTTCATATTTTACAATGCAAAAAGCGTTTGATACATACAAAAACGAATTAAAAGAAATTTTAAACGAGTTAGAAGAAGATACCCTCGGGCTTGTTTTTGAAAAAAAAATAATTGACCTTTTTGACCGAATGGAGATAATTAGAAGCGTTGGAACTGAAAACTTTGCAGGAAACTCAGAATCTTATTATGGCGCAATTGAGGCTTCAACGCTTAAATATGCAAAAGAACTTCTCAATACCCAAAAAAATGAAGAGGAAAAGCCAATCCCGCTAGAAATAGCAGAAAATTCAATAAAAGAATTTCTAAAAAGCAAAAAACTTCCCTATAAAATGGTTCCTACAGAAACCCAAGGCGCAAGATTCTCAGTTAATGTTCACACAAAAGAACTTTACATAAGAAAAGGATACTCATTTACCCAAAACTCCCTCAAACGCTTCATTGCCCATGAAATTGAAGGACATATTTATAGATATGAAAACGGTTCAAGACAACCTTACAAAATATTTGCAAGAGGATTAAGTAAAGAAACTACCGAAACCGAAGAAGGAGTGGCTGTTGTTGTTGAACAAAAAGAAGGAATTAATATAAATTCACAATTAAGAGAATACGCAGGAAGAGTAATTGCGATTAGTACAGCAACAAAACACAGTTTTTTTGAGACATACACTGAAATAAAAAAATACTTCAATGAAGATACGGCATTTAATCTCACAATAAGAGCAAAAAGGGGCGTATGGAAGCAGGACAAAGGAGGAGCATTCACTAAAGACGCACTCTATTTGAAAGGAATGCTCGCTGTGCAAAAATTTGTCCAAGAACGCCCAATCCATGAGCTTTATTTTGGCAGGTACTCTACTTATGATACCCCGCTCGTATTTGATATTGATGGACTCAAAAAACCAAAATACTTGCCAAGAGCGTTTAGTAATGCATAACTTTATTTTTTAGGACCTTAAACATTTTCCCGTGCCCAGGAATAACAAAGTCAGCCTTTTTCAAAACAAGTTTTCTACTCGCGAGCAACTGCTCTTTATTTTTCATAAACTGGTCTTCATTATTTAGTAAAGAATTATAATCATTCTTTTGCAGACCATCCTCCCACCAGAACAAATCTTCGGCAATCGCAACAATCCCTTCTTTTGTACTTACAAAAAGAGTTGTCTCTTCATAGGCATGCCCGGGAGTCGAAACCACTTCAATATTTGTTCCAGGAAGAACTCCTGAAAAAGAAATTTCCTTGTCTCCCCTGTAAATTGTATTCCCATCAAGAACATCAACATGTAAAAAAAGTCTTACATTAAGCCAATGATCAACGTGATAATGAGTAATAAAAATATAGTCAATATCTTTTTGCGAAAGCCCTTCTTTTTTCAATGCATCAAGCAAAAGCGCTTCATTACAACCAGGATCAACAAGAATCTTTTTCCCATCAGCCTCAACAAGAACCGTAGAACACGTCGCTTCAAAATAACCCTTCTTCTGGCGGGCATAACCTTCTACTAAAATCTTTACCACAGCCACAAAACCACCTAAATTATTTTAATTTTCTAGATTATTCTAAACACAACAGAGAATATAAAATGCACGGGCAACAGCGACTCTGGGACAAAAGTATATAAAGGGTCTATTTTTTCCCTTTTTTCTTGCATATTATGAGGTATGCAGGGTAACCAAGGTATTCTTTTAGTGCATCAACTTTTGCACCTGTTCCATAAGGTGTTACTGTTTTTTCCAGA
>JAPLVQ010000115.1 GCA_026397035.1 Candidatus Iainarchaeum sp. | reverse complement strand
TCTATACCTTGTGCGGACAATATTGTCATTAGTTCTTCATAAGTGTAAGGAATATCCATTGGTTTATCTATTTTCAAATTATCTTTTTTGAATTCTTTGATTAAATAACCTATAAAAGTTTCAAGTAATTTGGAAAAATCAGCATATGTTTGTATGCCAAAACAAAATATTGCAAATCCTTCTGCATATTCGCCTTCCTTACCGCGAATTCCGACTACATATTTACAATTTTTACAAATCACCGTGCAAACATCCAGCGTAAATTTTCTAAAATCTTGAGTGTAAGGGATAGGTTTTACAAATTCCGCAAAAAACATTAAATTTGGATTTTTCATGGGTTGTTTTAGTTCCTTTCCAGTCACTTTCTTTTCTTGTTTTGGCTCATTTAAACCGACCCCATCTTTTAGTAAAGGCACAATAAGTTTTTCGCAGTCATCACAAAAAACAGACCCTGTTACGTACAAAGGCAAATCATTGTGAATCCAAAACTTTTTGGATTTTGTGGAACCACAATTACAGCACTTATCAATATTTTTTTCATTTTTTGATTTTGCTGGTTGGTCATGTTCCTTTTCCCATTTTGCACTAATGGTTTTTTCACATTTATCGCACAGTACTGTTCCGTCTGGATAATCCCAGAAATCAGAAGACTTTGTGGAACCACAGTTACTGCACTTATCGGACAACTTACTCATAATTATCAATACTAGGTCTCTGCTTTTAATTGTTGCCAATTTGCCTTTTGAGTAATAAAGAGTCGCTGATAAAAAGTTTGAAACAATATCTAGTCTAAAAGATGTTTTACGTAATCAGGATTAATAGCTGGTGGGACTGTAACATTCTCATCAGTAACCACATCTCGCTGAATAGTCTTTAGTTTTATTTTGGTTGAGTAGTCTGTATAATTATTTTCAAGATATGCAATTACTCCATCAGATAAGAAACAGATTATCTCCTTTCTTTCTTCTATCTTAAAACAATTTGCATCAAAAGATAAAACATAACTATTTGGTGTGGGCGTTATAGTTTCAATTGGCGCAGATAACAGCCTTTTTGATGATTCTTCTAAATTTGGAAAATACATTCCTTTAGTATATTTAATTATGCAATCGGCACCATACAAACGTGATTGGCACGTAAAGGAAGGATATTTTGAAGTTCCATTATAATCATCCAAGGGATTAAAGTTGTAGTTTCTATCAGCAATATAATAATCCTGTATTGAATCTGTAATTGAAGGAGCTTTACTATCAAGAATAAAAGTAATATCTGTGCGTATAATAGTTTTATTTTTATCACTTAAGAAATACATTTTATAGGCACTCACTTTCATTTTGCCCAGTTCAGGAGTCGTAATTATATCATAGTCTGCAACATAGTTATGACTGCCAAAAAAGTATTGCTCTACCGATGCCAGATACCTTGTTGCTGTGTCTTTTTTACTCTCAGTATTATTGTATCCAAAAATAAAAAGTAAAAGAATCAGGGTTAATAGAATTAGTGCTAATATAATTAACAACTTGGGATTTATTTTGTTCAAACTAGATTCTTTTTGAGCACCACTTAAACTCAAATTATTATTAATATTTTCATTATGTTTTATTTCCCATTTTACACCCATTGTTTTTTCACATTTAGTGCAAAGCATTGTTCCATCAGAGTAGTCCCAAAAGGTTTTTGACTTTGTAGACCCACAATTGGAACACTTGTCAGACGACTTACCCATATAGTACTAATCTCAAGCATAAAATATAAACACTTTTGCTTTGGCTTTTTGGCAGCGATTTAGCCAAAAGCCATTTTCATCCCTGCATCTTGCAACGCCCTTGATGAATGAATGTATGTTTGAGTTGTTGCCAAATCAACATGTCTTGCTAACTTACTTGTTGTAACAGGGTCTTTCGTTGAATTGTAAACACGGGTTACGAAGTAGTGCCTCAGGCTATGGGTGGTTAACCGATATAACTTTCTTCCTTTTTTGTATTGATTTGCCAAAGGATTGTCATAATCGTCTGCAAAGTCATAGAAGTCAACAAAGTTGCATCGATTGCAAACTTCTCTAAACTTTTTGCGCAAATATCCTGGTGCTAAATGAAGTCGTTTCATTGTAGGGTTTTCTGAGAACAAAACATATCCTGCGTGTTCATCTATTTGCTGTTTATGTTCTTTTATAAAATCTTGAAGTAATTTATAAATTTCATCATGAAGATATAACTCATCAGCCTTAGCTGTTTTCTCTGAATGAATTAATATACTTTTATTGTCAAAACTTATATCAGAAACCTTTACCTCAACAGCTTCTCCAATACGCAAACCAAGAAGGGCTTGCATTTTGAATGCCAAGAATTCCTTTTTCTCACGATCTGCAAACATCTTGAAGAACTTAGTTGCCTCTTCTTCAGTAAATCCTTTGTTCATATTTCCATACTTTGTTGTTCTTCTTTTCCTATACTTAGTCTGCATTATGTTAACAATCTCAGAATTCAGTTCCTGTAATTGATGCCATGAAAGCGCCTTCAAAAAGTCTATATCAAGTCTCGAAATCCAGTTATGTTTGAGACCGGTATTCGAACCAGCTGTGAGGGCCACAAGGCCTCCATTTATCATGCAGCCGCCGGGAATTGAACCCGGAGCTCAACCTATTTCCAGCTGGTCCATCGAGCTTTATGCGAGATGGGCCGTTCGCGACCAAGCAAAAGCAATGGCTTTTGCGGGTCCAACAAAGCTTGGCTTTGTTTGGAGCCTTAGCAAGGCTCTGGGAAGGTTGCATGATACCACTTCACCACGGCTGCAATACCTAAGTTTTGAGCAGTTTGTTTTTTAATTCATTCAATTAAGCAGTTTTTTAAACAAAACGCAAGACTTTTTTATTAAGGATAATTGCGGTAGAATTGGCTTTCTGCCCTTTGCGGAGCAATGGGTAAATTCTTTCGCGCACCTTAACAAGGTGCAGGGATGGCAGATCGGCTATGCGTTCGCCTGCAGCTGCCTTTTCTCTTTTAAAAAAGAGAAAAGCTAAGTTGCCAAAAGAGAGAGTTAGCGAATCAGGAGGGTTCAACTCCCTCTCCTTGCTTAGGTATTGTAGTTCAACGCAACTCTCGCTGTATTATATTGCATAAAAGGCGAAAGGTTAAATACGGGGCTACTATTAGTAAATAGGTAGGATTATGCCCCGAAAAAGACAAGTTATAATGCCTTCACATCTCTTAAAACGTTTTGAACACTTAGCCGCTGTTGACATTGCAGATGTAAGGGCGTTGAGCAACGTACAAGCTCAAAGATTGATAAAGCATATCGGCGCCAAACAAATGAGAAACTGGGCAGGAACTTGTGAACTTAATTGTAAGTGGGAAAAAGAGAATCGTAAATTTAATCGTGAGTGGAAAAAAACGCACGGAAAAATCCGAGGTTAGGGGTAACACAACCAAAATACACTCGCCTTTTTACAGTTTCTTCCTCTTCAGCATCAATGAATTAGTAACCACTGATACCGAACTTAGCGCCATTGCTCCGCCTGCAATTATTGGGGAGAGTAGTATTCCAAATGAGAAATATAGTGCTCCTGCTGCGATTGGTATTCCTACTGTGTTATAGAATAGCGCCCAGAACATGTTTTGTTTTATTTTTCCGATTGTCATGCGTGAGAGTTTGATTGATTTTGCTACATCAAGTAAATTGTTCTGCATCAAAACAATATTTCCTGTTTCCATTGCTACATCCGTGCCGCTTTCCATTGCTATTCCAATGTCTGCTTGTGCGAGTGCCGGCGCGTCATTAATTCCGTCTCCCACCATTGCTACTTTAAATTTTCCATTCTCCTGTAATTTCTTCACATACTCTGCCTTATCTTGGGGTAGTACTTCGGCGAATACATTTTCAGGCAGTATTCCCGCCTGTAGTGCAATTGCGCGTGCGGTTCTGGTATTGTCGCCTGTAATTAGATATACTCCTATTCCAAGTTTTTGAAGTGCGGTTACTGCTTCTTTTGAAGTTTCTTTTATTGAATCCGCCGCAGCAACCATGCCAAGTACTTGTTTTGAATCAGCGAGAAGCATTACTGTTTTTCCTTCGCTCTCTAATTTCTCCACCTCTTGTTTGAAAGCAGAAACATTGAGCCCTTATTTGTTCATGAGTTTTATATTTCCGAGGAAATATTTTTTTCTATTAACCTCAGCTTCTATTCCGTGACCAACTATTGCTTTGAAGTGTTTTACTTCGCTTAAATGCAATTTTTCTTGTTTTGCTTTCTCAACGATTGCGTCAGCTAGTGGGTGTTCGCTTCCTTTTTCCATGCTTGCAGAGATTTCAAGGATTTTATTTTCGCTTATTTTTGTTCTTCCATTCCCAAGTGGCACAATATTAGTAACTTCAGGTATTCCTTTTGTAATAGTTCCTGTTTTATCAAAGATTACATATTTTAGTTTGTGTGTGGTTTCTAGCGCATCTCCTCCTTTAATTAGTATCCCGTTTTTTACCCCCATTCCTGTTCCTACCATTATTGATGTTGG
>JAPLVQ010000108.1:3111-7338 GCA_026397035.1 Candidatus Iainarchaeum sp. | reverse complement strand
TCCAGACGGCGACTTCCTGGATTCCTCCTTTAAAGGCGCCCGAAAATCCTGTTCCTGTCCCTATTTGGGTAGCTCTCTTAAAGTTACCGCTTATATCTATTGTTGGATCAGGGACTGTCATTATTTTCGTTCCATTAAAATATAAAATTGCTTTACTTGTGCTTTTATCGCGAACCCCGACTAAATAAGCCCATTTTCTAAGAAAGCTTGAGTTATCAACATTTGTTAATTCACTTGAAATTCCATTTCCTGTTGTGCCGTCACCATCTCCTAACTGAAAGAATAAGGTATCCCTTGTGGGGCTTTCCCTAAATATTCCAAGTCCAAATCCTTTGGTGAAAAGAGCCGGTTCCCGGGGCCAAGGCTGCCGTGTTAACTGGGTTATCGAAAGTAGGGATAATAATAGCTGTGTTTAAAACGGTTGAAGAGTTGAGGTAATTTCTTCCAAATAAGCCTGTCAGATAAGTTACATTTCCTCCGCTACTTAGTGTTCCATTTAAATTATTTCCTGATGAATCACTGAGGTCTCCATTAAATCTCCATAGTCCTGCGAGTTGGTATCTTAGGCAGGGGGTTATGAGTGGGTATGTTGTGCAGCAGAGGGGTGGTGTTCCTCCGAGGATATTTATGTTGTTGGTGCAGTCGTTTGTTTTGTCTGTTCCGAGTAAATTTATTGTTATGGGGGTTGGTGAAGGATTGTTGCCTGTTAGTTGGTCTCCTATTTGTAGGTTGAATGTGTTTGCTGTTGTTGGGTTCCAGCCGTTGGCTGTTGTGTAAATATAATTTGTTGTGTAGCTGTTTCTTGTTACTGTGACAGTGAAACCATTTGTTGGGTTTTGGATTGCTGTGTTGAGTGTGGTGGGTGTGGATGTTAAATCGCGTCCTACTATACTAAAATAATTGCCTTGTTGGATATTTGTTGTTTGTGTTGTGTATCCTGCTGCTGTATTGTATGTGGTTGTTATACTGCTCCATGCGCCGCCTTGTGTGCTTACTGCGGTGCTTAGTTGGCTTGTTGTTCCGTTGTTGAGTGCTCCTGTTATTGCTAGTATTACTATTGCTACTACCAGGATTGCTGCTCCTATGATTAGTAAGTATTCTATTGAGCCTTGCGCTTTTGAATCAATTTGCATTCTAAAAATATGGTTTTATAATATAAAAGCGTAATCCTTCAAAGAAAAATATAAAATAATAACTTTTTTAGGAGAAGTATTTTGGTGGTTTAATGGCGGTGAATTGTTCGCCGCCATTGGAATCGCTCTACCAATTATTAGGAGATTTTTTGTATAATGTTACTAATTTTTTCTTCAATTACCAGCTCTTTTTCTAATCAATGATTTTTTACTTAATTACCAGCTTTTCCTTTATAAAATAATTCTTTTCTGTTGTGCTGAGAATTTTTTCTTTTGTTTATTGTGCTGCTAGGCTGCTCCATGCACTGCTTTGCATGCTTTGTGCAGAACCTAGTTGGCCATTTACTCCGCTGTTATTGAGTGCTCCTGTTATTGCTAGTATTACTATTGCTACTACTAGGATTGCTGCTCCTATGATTAGTAAGTAGTCTATTGCTCCTTGTGCTTTTTCTTCCATTTATTAACCCTCCTTTTAATTGGTTAACTGAGTAAGATAATGTTTTTGGCGTTTTTAAACTTTCCTTTTTCGTTTTGTTTGAAACTGTTGGGTGTCTTTTATTACGCCTTTTTCAGAATTAATATGGAATTCATCTTCTACACAGAAAAAGTTTTTCTGTGTTGTAGTGGTATTTTGCACTTTTTTAAGGTGTTGGTGTTTCTTGCGCCGAGCTGCCTACTGTTCCTGCCGCGCTTTTAATAAATAGTGCTACTGCGGTTACTACTACTACCCCTCCTGCAATTATGAGCAGGAATTCAAGGTTTACTTGTGCTTTTTCTTCCATTTAACTCACGGGTCCTAATAGCATTCCGCCTACCATTATCATTGAAACGTAGTATGTTATGAATGCAAGTAATAGTAATAATGGGATGTATATAATGCTTTTGTTAAGCTTTCCTTCTCGTATTAGGGACATCATTGTGCCTGAACCGATTACTTCTACAATTAAGTAGAGTTGGATTAGCATTAGCATTTGGTTTCCGATTTGTTTTGACACAACTAGTTGTTCTGCACTGAGTGTTTGCGATCCGATGCTTGAGAATCCGGCTATTACCGCGTTTATTTCCCCGAATATTAACGGGGCTATTATTCCTCCGGCGGCTATCATAAACAAAAATTGCATTGTTGTGTTGGTTTTTCTTTCTTCCTTTAGTCTTTGAAAATCATGGACATCTTCTGATATTTCGTCAAGTATTTCTGCGAGGCTTGCTCCTGTTCTTATTGAGTCGAGCATTATTGTTATCGTCCTTTTTATTAGTGTTGAATCAACTTTTTCTGAGAAGCTTCTTAGTGCGTTTTCAAGATTTTCCCCGTCTTCTAGTCTTCTTAAGGCGTAGCCCATTTCTTCTGATAGTCTCCCGTAATCGGATTCCGCTACTTCTCGTAAAGCGCTTTCATAAGTGTCCCCTGCTTTGAGTGTGTCTCCCATTTCTTTTAGTGCGTCGCTAAAATTTTTTTCCATAGAGTTTATTATGGATTCTTTTTTCATGTAAGGGTATCCAAGGATTAGTACTCCTGTTGCGAGTCCTACTGCGAGGGGCAAAAGGCTTGTTTCTTTCATTACTATTGAAATTATTACATATGTTGTCATTCCTAGCGCAAGCGCTAGTACGAGTGAGAGTGCAATCCATACTGCTGCGGGGTATTTCATTTTGGAGAATTCCATCCATTCCGAATATTTTTCAATAAGTGTTTTTTCCATATTTTCACATCTTTGGTTGTGTCATGTACACCATTAAGTTTAGCATTACAAATATTACTGGCATTACTACTGCATAAAACAGTGCCATTATTTCTGGGGTTAGCGGTACTGATTTGAATAAGTCTCCTGCTGCGGAGCCTACTGGTGAGTTTCTTACTGCGCCGAGTATCATTATTGCTACGGGTAAGACTATGCAGATGAAAATAAATATTACTGAAAAGAAATTCATTTGCTGCGAGAAAGAGCTTATCCTGTTTTTTAGGTCTTCTGATACGTCTTCGGCTATTTCGCTCATAATGTTTGAAAGGTTTCCTCCTACTCTCATTGCGCGTAGCATGTGGTTTATTGCGGAGCGTAGTGGCTTACTTTGTGTTCTTAGTGCGAGGTGTTTGAGCGCTGCGCCTGTATCAGTTCCTTCTTCTATTTCAGTGATTGTGCGCGCGAATTCTTCGCTTAGTACTCCATAGTCTGCGCTTGTTACGGCTTGTATTGTTTTGAATAATCCTATTCCTGCTCTTAGTTCTGTCGCCATGTGTCTTAGAGCGAATGGGAGTTCAGCCGAGCAGGCGTTTCCTCTTGAAGTCGCTTTTTGTCTTGGAATGTAAAGCATTATTGATGTTGTTACTATTCCTCCAAGTATTGTCATAATTATTGGGAGCAAGATTAAGTATGTTAAATTTTTTGACATTGCCGCAATTATTGTTCCAATAAACAGGGATGCGACTAGCGCTACTAGCGCCGCGACTAGTCCTGCCGCGCTTGAGATTGCAATGTATTGGTTTGCTGAATAAGGCATGTTTGCGGAATATAAGTAGTACCCTATTTCTTGGCTTAGCGGAAACTTTTTTAGGCTTTCTTGTAATGGATGGAGGATGCTTTTCATTTGTAAATAAATGTTTCCTAAGTTTTGAGTGGTTTTTGAATCAAATGATTCAAGGTCTTCTCTTGTTTGTATGTCTTGTTTTGTGTAAGTGTCTTCTGCTATTATTCCTCGTAGTTCTTTTAGTCCGCCTGAGACTTCTTCAAACTCCATTCCTTCTTCTCTGTATTTGCGTTTCATTGTTTCAATTATTTTGTCTACTTCTTCTCGGTCTATTGTGGTATCTTCCGCCATTTTAATCGCCCATTTCTCTTTCTATAATATAGTTTTTTGCTTTTTCTGATACCTCTCCAAGTCCTCTGATGTTTTTTTGCACCATGCTTTCTATAAATAATTTTCTTGATAATAATTCCGCATCAAGTCTTTCTCTGCTTATTCCTGTGAATTTTTGAAGGATTTTCAGGTACTTGCTTTCTACAAGCGTTCGTTCTAGCGTGTCTTTTATCGGATCACGCTGGTAAAGGGTTTGGGTTTTTGGTTTTCCCTCAATTGAACCGTATACTTCGGCTATTTC
>JAPLVQ010000108.1:0-3085 GCA_026397035.1 Candidatus Iainarchaeum sp. | reverse complement strand
CTTATTCTTCTTAAGGTTCCTTTTTTTCTGTCATAATATCTGTGTTCTACTACTATTAAATCAAGTCCTGAGAGCATGATGCTTGGTACGTTCATTGGGGGAGAAGTTAATCTTACTATTGTTTCTTCAGGGCTGTTTGCGTGTACTGTGCCAAGGCAGTTTGAAACAACGAGTCCGTTTGCAATGTAATTGTGATTGCCTTCTACTGTCAAATCATAAACATATCCTGTGTAATTTTCTTCGCTCACCAAAATAATTCTTTCAAATTTTAGTTCTGATTCAGCAAGTATTTTGAGCTGTCCGCCAAGCGGTGTTTTTATTATTTCTGATATTTTGTGTAATTGTTCTCTTGTCGGATTTCGTGCTTTTGTTTCATAAGCGTTTATTGTGCTTGTGGTATTTGTTCCTAAAAGAGCTGATAATTCTTTTCTGGTCATTTTGTTTTCGCTTCTTGCGTCCCGCATTATTCTCTCAATATTTGGGAAAACGTCTATACTTTGTTTTGCTCTGCTAATAAGCTGTAAGAGTTTTTCTTTTTTTCTGTCATGACCAAAACCGATTTTTTCGCTGAACAAAAGAATGTTTTCTTTTCCATATAGTGATATTCTGTAATATGGCCCATAATTTCCTTTTCCGTCCATTGCCTGCGCATATGTTGAGGTCA
The DNA here is from genome assembly GCA_026397035.1 of Candidatus Iainarchaeum sp. Lineage (GTDB taxonomy): Archaea > Iainarchaeota > Iainarchaeia > Iainarchaeales > JAAZKV01 > JAAZKV01. The sequence goes on along the minus strand of JAPLVQ010000108.1, from coordinate 2,421 downwards.
TTATTCCATATCTTTGCAGTATTAATGGAAGCTTTTTTGCCAAATCTGGATTTGATGTGCTGAATTGGATGCAGTTTGCTTTGTTGTTTACATGCGCTTCGCAGTCATACAAGCCTTGTATCAATTTTGACAATTCCAGCGGATTTGTCGCTAGTATTTTTTCTTGTATTTTGAATGTTTTTGTTTTGTTTCCTATTGGAATATTATATTCATCGTTTAGCTTTTTCACTATTTTTTTATCAAAGAATTTCGTCCTGTAATAAGTTCCATAGTCTTTTTCTGTGATTTTATTTTGGGTGATTCTTCTTGACGCTTCGTTAAAAAAATTAATCACGCTTTTTTCCTTGTTGACAAATTCCACTCCTTCTTGGCCCACGTGCCCGTCCCCATAAATTAATCCAAGAAGGTGGGGTTCCATTATCCTTTCTTCGCTTCCTACAGATATTTTTCTTGGTATTGCAATCCATTCATTTTCTTTCGCGTCGCATGAATTTATTTCTTGTATACCGTTTTGGATTTTATATATTGGGTGGTCTTTTGTCAGCATTATTTCTTTCCCAGATTTTAGCTTTATTTTAATTAGTTTTGTTTCTGCTTTTTTTCTCCAAATCCGCGTAACTTTTCTATTTTCCATTTTGAGTGTTGTTTTGTTCATGCTGGGGACAAATAATTCGTCATTTATTTCAACAAACTCGTAATCGCTTTCTTTTATTGGAGTGTTTTTTTTAAAGTACTTGTCTGCGAGTGTTTCTATTTCTGTGATATTTCCATTGGATAATTGTATTAGAGTGTTTTTTGCGAGAGCTCCGTCATGTCCGGTATTTAGTGCGGTAAAGAGTGTGAATGCTTCTTCGTGTCTTATTTCTCCTACAATTATTCTGTCAGGTCTCATTCTTAGCGAGTTTTTTGTTAGTATGTCTATTTTGAGTTCGCCTGTTCCTTCTAGTCCCGGCGGGCGTGCTTCTAGTCTTATCCAGTGTTTTATTGGAAGGTTTAGTTCTGCCGTGTCTTCGATTGTTATTATTCTTTCCCTGTCCGGAATGAATGCGGCGAGCACGTTTTGTGCTTAGTCCTTCTACGGCCAGCCATAAGAATGCCGCGGCTTCAGAGTTTAGTGTTCCCATTCTTACTAAATCAATTATGGAATAAGGGTCTTGGCGGAATTTTCTTATTGTTATTGTTCCTCCGCTTATGCTTGCAGGAGGGATTGTTGCATTTACTCTGCTTCCATCTGTTAGTCTTGCGTCAAGCAGTGGGGCGGAGACATCTACTCTTCTGCCTACGTCTCTTGCTATTTTGTTTATTACGTCTTCTATTTCTTGTTCTGAATAAAATTCAATGTTTGTGAGCATCATTTCGTATTCTCTGTGGAATACATAAACCGGTTTTTTTGGCCCCACAATCATTATTTCTTCAAGATTATCATCTTTAATCAAGTCATCAATCAGTCCGTATCCTATCATTTCTCTAACTACTGCGTCCGCATAATAACCGAGTCTTGTTTCAGGAATTCTTAAGGTTGGGTTGCTTTTTATTATTTCAATTATTTTTTGTTTGTAAATTATTCTTCTTTCTTCAGGATTTCTTATTTTGTAAGGGGCAATGCTTACGAGCCTTGTTGTCGCTTCTTTTAGTGTGTTAATCATTTTTCTTTCTGAAGCAGTGGGTCTTGTTGTTGGAGTAAAATAATATGCGAGCGGCTTTCCGGGAATTTTATATATTTTTACTTTCCCGTAACTTTTGATTTCGATTTTTTGATTTATCTCAAGTTCTTTTTCAATAGTGGTTTTGTCAAACATGTCTTGTTCGGGTTCTGCTTCTTGTGTTACTGATTTTAGATCTTTTTTAATTATTTCTTGTGCGATTTGTTCTTCCAGGTCTTCAGGCTTTTTTCCATCTAAAACAATTTTTTGCGGGGCTGTTCGTGTTTCAGTTGATTGGGTTTTTTGTCCAACAAACATCTGTTTTTGTGCTAATGGTATTTGCTGGTTTTGGGCGGGCGCTGTTTGGAAAGGGGTTGTTTGGTTTTGGGTTGCGGGGTTTTGTGTTAGTTGGTTTTGGGAATTATTTGTCTGATTTTGCGTCGCCTGATTTTGCTGATTTTGGTTTGTTTGTATTGCCTGCCCGTCTTTCTGGGCTGTTTCTTTCGCGCCTTGCTTTACTGCGCCGATTAGCTCGTCAAGGTAATCATTAGCCATGCCAAAAATTAGGTTTTCTTATTATTTAAGACTTGCTTGGAGGGGACTCTGGGACAAAAGGGTTTATATAGGATACAAGATTTTGGCGATGTAATTGTGTAAAGTCATTCTGGTTGACATTGTTGTTATAATTCTGCATTTTTTCTTTTGGCGTATTACGCCAAATCGACGTTTGTCAGCAGAATGACAGTATTCACTAGTTTCTCTTTTGTAGTAATGTTTC
>JAPLVQ010000054.1:2489-5296 GCA_026397035.1 Candidatus Iainarchaeum sp. | reverse complement strand
ACGTTCTGTAGAAATCCTATTGGATTTCTATTGAAATCCAAATTTTTATGGTTCGTCCGATGTGTTCGATGTTGTATGCGATTGCTTTGATTGTCACTGTTTTTTGTTGGTTGCTCGCTTTGCGAGCACGAACAAACCCTCCAAGGGTTTGTTTAATCGCAGAGTTGACTGTTTCAGCTAATGCACGTTGATTGTAGACTGTTTTATCAAATTTTTTCAATGCGTTTCTGCGATGTTTTGAATAATACTGATTATCTAATCGGTCTTTTTGAGATTGAAATGCTCTGGATGGGATGTGGACGTCAATGTTGTTTTTCCAACACAATTTTCTATTCGACATCGAGTCATAGCCTTTGTCGGCTAACATTGTTTTCAAACAACCAATGAGTTGTTTGACCATTGGTTTGAAATGCGTCGTTTCATGAGTGTGATCAGATTGCGTTTGCACACCCAAAATCAATTTGGTTCGTATATCGCTTAGAAACACGGTTTTTGTGTAGTTCTTGACCTCTTTACCATCAATTCTTTTTTGATAATAATGGCTGGGATTTGTGTTGGAAAATCCTGTTCCGTCTATCGCAGCAACAACATCTTTTAGATTCAACAATTTTGTACATGCTCGAACCAGTTTTTCGAATAATTCTTTTTTCATTCTTTGAACAAACTTTTGAATTGTTGTAAAATGAGGGATGCGTTTGATGCACAACATGCGTTGCATATTGTTTTCGTTACACACTTCAACAAACCGTCTGTATGATAGGTTGAGTTTTTCTTTGTACACGCAAAGAAAAACGTGTACAAAATTCCCATACATCTTCTTCGAAAAGTTAGAGAATCGAAAAGGCAATCTTACCTCAAAACAAGCATTCTCAACCAGTCGGTAAAAATTATTATACTCAATTGGATACAATACCATAAAGGATACCAACTAGATAGGAGTGCAAACTCCTATTTAGTCCTTTATAAAGGATTTCTACAGAACCAATTTGGGAAAACTTGGAGTAAGACTTGCTGAGCAAGAAGCAATGCGGGCTGGCGGGAAAAGAATGTATATTCATACTGACCAAAAACATGTTTTGGTTTTGGCGCTTTCATTGGGGTATAAATTCCCAATAGAAGCAGAGAGCGAAATTAGGGAAATTTTGAAGCTTGGTCCGAAGCAAAAACTTCCAAAACGGCAGGAACTAATCTTGCTATTAAAAAGCAGGGAGATTAACGAAAATACTCCAAGACTGCGCTTGTTAAGGGAACTTGAAATTAAAAAGAATCTTAAGTAGTTTAATTTGCATAATAAAAAACGTCCTTTTATAATCATTTTCACTTTCTTTTTATCATGCCTGTTGAATCTAAATTGGTTATTAAAAAGAAGAAAAAGCTTCATGTTGTTGAAAGAAAAAAGCTTTTGCCTTATACTAAGCCAAACAAATCTGAATTAAGCAAATTCTTGCTTATTGGTTTGTGTATTTTTGTTCTTGGATTAATTTTACTTTTTGTTTTTGGAACTGTTGAAAATGAATTCATAATTGCCGGAGAAAAAGCGAGTTTTGGTTTTGAATCTTTAGAGTGGGCTTTTTGGATTATTGGAGCAGTAATCGCGTTTAATGCTTTTTGGCTGAGGTTTGATTTTGCCCAGCCTTTTGGATGGAAGTATGGTATTTCAATGCTCAAAACAAAGCGTTTTGTAGAGACAATTAAGAGTCTCTCAAGAATCGCTTGGTGGTTTGACAAGGTTTGTATTTTCGGGATGTTTCTTGGTTTTGGAATTAGCGGGATTGATTATTGGTATTACACAAGAAAGCCCGAAAATAAAAGGATGAGTAAAAGAAAAAGAGAGGCGTTATTGTTTTTTTCAATAATTATTTTAGGATTGTTTTTCCACTTTCTTTTAGGGATTTTATTTAGTGTTCCATTGCTTGAACCATTGTATTGGCCGTGCTTGATTGGTTTTGTATTGCTTGGCTTTGGAGGCATGTCGCTTGTGATGCTTCTTGGGTATGGGTTTCTCGCTGTTGGCGGATTATTTATAGCAAAACAATTGTGTCCTGCGGTTGCTCCTGTGATTCCGGGAGCGCCTATTCCTGGGATGGGTACTCCTATTCCATTAATTGCATGGATTTCGCTTGTTGCTGTTCTTGTTGTTCATGAGTTTAGTCATGGTATAATGATGACGCATTTTAAGGAAAAAATTAAATCTGTGGGTGTTCTTCTTGCGGGTTTTATTCCGATTGGGGCTTTTGTTGAGCAGGATGATAAAACTTTTAATACATTAAATGATGATAAAGCATTGCTTGTTTTGAGCGCCGGCTCGGCAAGCAACATTTTTACAATCCCTGTTATTTTTATTATAATGCTTTTGTTCGAGTTTATTGTTTCTCCAATAATGCCTGCTATTACAAATGATTTTTATAAAGCTTATGGAACTGTAAGGATTTCTAAAGTGGAGGATAAGGTTTCTTTTTGCGGGGTCGATTCTAATGCTCCTGCTAAAGGAAAATTATTTGTTGGTGATGTAATAAAGCAAATAAATGGGGTTGATATTAATTCAATTGCAGTGATTTCAACCGAGTTTCGCAAGTCAAAAGGAGATATTAATTTTGTTATTGAGCGGATTAATCTTGACACAAATAACCCAGAGGATTTGAATTTATCAATTACACCTTTTAAGTTTGTGGATCTTGGGACAAAGCAAATCGGAGTAGAGTTTGAGGCTGTTAAAACGGGTTATCAGCAGAACTGGTTGCTTGAAGCGGCAGGAATATTAATTTCAAACATTGAAGTAATCTTGATTTTCATTCTTCTAATTAGTT